>CAYLIR010000143.1:0-5210 GCA_964383515.1 uncultured Acidimicrobiaceae bacterium | reverse complement strand
CCCTGGGTTGCAGTCTGTCGCGAGGGCGACGGTCACGCCCAGATCCCATACCCGCCTGGCGTCAGGGGGCGGTGTGCGCATCGCATAGGAGACGCCGGGAAGCAGCACCGCAACGGTCCCCGCTTCGGCGAGCAGCGTGAGATCCTCATCCGTCGCGTAGTCGACATGGTCTGCAGAGATCGCTCCGATCTGTGCAGCCAGTGCGGTACCGCCCGAACGCGACAGCTGGTCCGCGTGCAGCCTGGGGATGAGACCATGCTCCTTGCCGGCCTCGAGGATCCGGCGTGCCTCTGCAACGCTGAACGCGGCGTCATCGCAGAACACATCGATGAACGTCGCGAGTGGCCCAGCCCGCTCGATCATCGGGCCTACGACAAGGTCGACGTAGGCGTCACGGCGATCCTTGAACTCTGGTGCAACGACGTGGGCACCAAGGAACGTTGGCACGAGGTCGATCGGAGCGATGTCATCGATCGCAACGATCGCTTCGAGCATCCTGACCTCGGCGTCGATGCTGAGGCCGTATCCCGACTTCACTTCCGCGGTCGTCGTGCCGCACGTGAGCATGTGGTCGATCCGCGGGAGCGACACAGCGACCAGGTCGGCGAGCGATGCTGCGCGTGTTGCCGCCACGGTCGAGTAGATACCTCCGTCCGCTGCGAGGATCGCTTCATAGGAGGCTCCAGCCATGCGCATCGCGAACTCGTCTGCCCGATCGCCTGCGAACACCGCGTGGGTATGTGCATCGACGAAGCCGGGCACGATGGCCGCCCCGCCAGCATCGATGCTCCGCTCGGCTTCAGCGCCGTCGTCGAGCTCTCCTGTTCTGCCCACCCAGGCGATGCGGTCACCGGCAACCACGACGGCAGCATCTTCGATCGTTCCGAGCAGGCCACCGTGTAGCGGGTCGTTCGTGACGAGCTCACCGATATGGGTGATGATCAGCGAAGGTACGGTCACTCGTCTTCCCAACCGCCTGCGGCGTCTGGCGGATCCAGCATGGGAACAGCGACACCCCGCTGCCTCGCAACATCGATGGCCTTGTCGTAGCCTGCATCCGCATGCCTGATCACGCCCATGCCGGGATCGTTCATGAGGACACGCTCAAGGCGAAGGGCTGCCTCTTTGCTCCCGTCTGCAACGACCTGGGCGCCAGCATGGATGGACTTGCCGATCCCTACCCCGCCACCGTGGTGGATCGCTACCCATGCAGCACCGGATGCCGTGTTCAGCATCGCGTTGAGTAGCGGCCAGTCTGCAACAGCGTCCGACCCGTCCTTCATGTCCTCTGTCTCACGGTACGGGGACGCAACCGACCCCGAGTCGAGATGGTCCCTTCCGATGACGATCGGAGCCTTCACCTTGCCTGTACGCACGAGTTCGTTGAAGGCAAGGCCTGCTTTGTGCCGCTCGCCGTAGCCGAGCCAGCAGATCCTTGCAGGCAGCCCCTGGAACGCAACACGCTCTTCGGCCATGTCGAGCCAATGCATCAACGGCGTGTTGTCTGGGAACAGTTCGCGCAAGGCGTCATCCGTCGCTTGGATATCCGCGGGATCTCCCGATAGCGCCATCCACCTGAACGGGCCCATGCCCTCACAGAACAGGTCTCGTATGTACGCCGGCACGAATCCGGGATAGGCGAATGCGTTGTCGAATCCTCCTTCGACGGCTTCGCCTCTCAGGTTGTTCCCGTAGTCGAAGACCTCAGCCCCCGCCTCCTGCCACGCGACCATCGACGAGCAGTGCTGTGCCATCGATGCGCGTGCACGCCTGATGTACTCCTCTGGCTCCTCGGCACGGAGACGGCCTGCCTCCTCGAGAGTGAGCCCCACCGGGACATAGCCGTTCAGCGGATCGTGAGCAGATGTCTGGTCGGTGACGATGTCGACGTCGACACCGCGTGCGAGCAGTTCAGGGAACACCTCAGCTGCGTTGCCGACAACACCGACCGAGACCGCTTCGCCTGCTGCTTTGGCTTCGAGCACACGGCTGATCGCTGCGTCGAGGTCAGGGGCGAACTCGTCGAGATACCGCGTCTCGATGCGTTTCTCGATTCGCTCGGGGTCGATGTCCACCGCAAGGCACACCCCCCCGTTCATCGTCACGGCGAGCGGCTGGGCGCCACCCATACCGCCAAGTCCCGCTGTCAATGTGATCGTGCCCTTGAGCGTGCCACCGAACCGCTTCTCGGCGATCGCCACGAATGTCTGGTACGTGCCCTGGAGGATGCCCTGGGTCCCGATGTAGATCCACGATCCCGCCGTCATCTGGCCGTACATCATGAGTCCCGCATCTTCGAGATCCCAGAAGTGCTGCCAGTCCGCCCACTCCGGTACGAGGTTCGAGTTGGCGATGAGCACCCGCGGCGCCATCTCATGGGTGCGGAACCTTCCGACGGGCTTACCCGACTGGATCAGGAGCGTCTCATCGGATTCGAGCTCGGTAAGTGACCTGACGATGGCATCGAACGCGTCCCAGTTGCGAGCAGCCTTCCCTCGCCCGCCGTACACGACAAGGTCGAGAGGCATCTCGGCAACGTCTGGGTCGAGGTTGTTCAACAGGCATCGCAGCGCGGCCTCTTGGAGCCAGCCTTTCGTGTGCAGCGCTGCGCCCGTCGGTGCCGATACAAGGCGTGCGCCGGTTCCGTATGCGAAAGCGGGTACGCCCATGTCCGGTGCCTCAACGTCGGCTGACGACCCCTCGATGGACCCGTCATCGTCGTGATAGGCGGTCTTGGCTGCCTCGATGCTCTCGTCGATGGTGTCTGCCATGTCCTTGGCCACCGCTTTCGTCTTCTCCCACGCCGTTTTGCGGGAGTCTTCCGTCGATTCCCAGGCTTGAGCCGCTGCTGCCGTGGCCTTCTTCGCTTTCTCAGAGAGCTTGTCCGCCCACGTCTTGTTGTCGCTCATGGTGTCTCCTCTTCGATCTCGCTGAACGCTCCAGCATCGATCAGTCCAGCAATGGCAGTGATGTCAGGGCCAGGCGGTCGGTCCTCCCGCAGCGGCGCACACACGGAACGGACCAGGTCTCGCACGGCGGCGGTTCCTGGGGCGGGTTGGAGCGGGCGCTGCTCCACACCCTGGGCACCGCACATGAGCTCAACAGCGATCACCCGCGCGGTGTTGGTCAGGATCATGCCGAGCTTGCGCGCGGCGCCCCAGCCCATGGATACATGATCCTCCTGGAGGCCCGATGTCGGGATGGATTCGACGGATGCAGGATGAGACAGCACTCGATTCTCGGCAACGATCGCTGCCGCCGCGTACTGGGTGATCATGTATCCGCTCGAAACACCAGGGTTGGTCGCGAGGAACGGGGTGAGCCCGGATGAACGATGCGGATCGAGCAACCGATCCGTCCTGCGTTCAGAGATCGAGCCGAGTTCGGTGACCGCTATGGAGAGGAAGTCCATGGCGAAAGCGAGCGGCTGGCCGTGGAAGTTGCCCCCCGACACGACATCCCCATCGTCGGGAAAGACGATCGGGTTGTCAACGACAGACCCGAGCTCACGGGTGAACACCGCTGCAGCGTGGCTGATCGTGTCGCGCACTGCACCGTGTACCTGTGGTGCGCACCGCAAACTGTATGCATCCTGGACCTTGTGGCTGAAATCGTCGCGGTGCGATGCGGAGATCTCCGAACCCTTGAGCAAGTTGCGGATACGCTCCGCTGACCGCTGCTGGCCCGGATGGGGTCTGAGATCGTGGATCCGTTGCTCGAACGGGCGCTCGGACCCGAGCATCGCCTCGACGGTCAATGCACAAGCAGCATCGTCCGCGTCGACGAGGAGGTTGGCGCGGTGCACGGCAAGGCATCCCATGGCCAGCATCCCTTCAGTGCCGTTGAGCAGGCTGAGCCCTTCCTTGGCTTCCAACGCAAGAGGTCGTATTCCGTGGGCTCTGAGTACAGGCAGGGATGGCACCTGGCCCCCGTCGTTCGCGAGCACGAACCCTTCACCGATGACGGGTAGTGCGAGGTGAGCGAACGGCGCGAGATCTCCCGATGCCCCCACCGATCCCTGCGAAGGAACCGCAGGAAGGATGTCATTGTTGAGCATCGCTATCAGGTAGCGCACGATAGCGGGGCGCACACCGGAGTAGCCTTGGGAGAGCGTGCGCGCCCGCAGGAGAAGCATGGCTCTGACGACTTCCGGTTCGAGGAGGTCCCCGACTCCCGATGCATGAGATCGTAGGAGGTCGTATTGGAGGTCGCTTGCCTGAGCTGGACTCACCCGCGTGTTCGAGAGTGCGCCGAATCCTGTGGTGATCCCGTAGACGGTTTCGTCGTTGTCCACGACACGATCCACAAGCGCCCTCGCGTCCTGCATACGGGCATCGAGACCGTCGCCGACGACAACCTCCGCCTGTCGATAGGCAACGGCAACGACGTCGTCTATCGCAAGTGCGGAACCGTCGATGACAACCTTCATGGGCACTCCTCGGAACACGTCTGCCGCCCGTTCACGCGTGAACTCTATACAGCTCCATCAGCCTGTAAACCCACGCCCGGGAACCGACGCGGCGAACATCCATGCCCATCTCGCTACATTGGGGGTATGGAGAGTCCTCAAGAGCCAACAGACCATCAGGGAAGGGTCATCGATTTCGGTCGCACGGCAGACGACTACGAGCGTTTCCGGCCTGGTTTCCCCGAGAGTTTCTTCGATCAGCTCGCTATCAGAGGATGGATAGCACCTGGCCATCGAGCACTCGATATCGGGACGGGGACGGGGACCCTCGCGCTCGGGTTCGCCGCACGCGGGCTCCATGCAGCGGGGCTCGATATCGCGGAGCAGCTCCTCGGTGTTGCGCGACACACAGCGGCGAACGACGGTCTCGATGTGCGCTTCTTCGTGGGAAGAGCCGAAGACACGGGCGAGCCTGCAGCGACGTACGACATCGTCAGTGCTGGCCAATGCTGGTGGTGGTTCGACGAGCGGGCGGCCATAGCTGAGGCGAACCGGGTTCTCGTCGAGGGCGGAAGGCTGCTCATCTGCAACTTCAGCTACCTCCCGCTCGCCAGCAACGTCGCCGGGCGAACCGAATCTGTGCTCCTCGAACACAATCCGGGATGGCCGAAAGCCGGATGGCGCGGTGTACATCCTGAACAGGTGCGGGCACTCGACGACGCCGGTTTCGTCGGAGTGGAGAGCTTCAGCTATACGGTGGACGTGATGTTCACGCATGAGGCATGGCGCGGCCGGATGCGCA
>CAYLIR010000142.1:0-5260 GCA_964383515.1 uncultured Acidimicrobiaceae bacterium | reverse complement strand
CGGCTTCACCGGTCACATCCACGCCGTCGAGAGCTCGTGCGAGGGAACTGTCCGGGTTGGCTTCGATGACCTCCCGCGCGAGCCTCGCGAGCGCAGGCCCAGAGGCCCGGGTCTCCCAACACCCCCGCTTGCCGCAGTCACAGAGCAAGCCAGCATCTTCTACACGAACATGGCCGAACTCGCCCGCGAACCCGGCCCCGCGGTAGATCGCCCCATCGATGCCGATCGCCCCACCGATGCCTGTCCCGAGCGTGACGAGCAAGACGTTGCGGTAGCCGACCGCCATCCCGAGGCGCATCTCGGCGACGAGCGCCATGTTGGCGTCGTTGTCCACGACCACGGGGATACCGATCCGTTCCTCGACATCCCCACCGACACGGAGTTGCGTCCCGGACAAGTGCGGTCCCCATACGAGGATGCCTTCCTTGCTCCGCACAAGGCCGGCGAGGCCGATGCCGACCGCCGATTCGTCCCCTTCCGCTATGTCCTCGATCGCCGTCACGATCGCGTCGACTGTGGTGACAGACCTCCCGACCACGGTTCTCTTGGACGAGACGACATCACCATCCACGAGGCGCACCGCGTACACCTTCGAACCGCCGAGGTCGATACCTATCGTTGCCATGCCCGTGAGAGTAGATGGAGGACGAGGCGTTCAGCTACCCGCTGGGACATGGGGCTGACAACCGAGCGCGGGAAGCGGGTTGCCTACTCGACCTCGACCGTCTGATAGCTCGCGGTTTCCTCGCCGTCCTGCTCACCGGGCCATACGATCTGGGTGATCCCGGCCAGCAACGCACCGATACCGGTGGCAACCTCGAAGGCAGCCTTGCTGAAGTGGATCGCGGCAGTCTTGGCTCCATCGACGAGTGGGTCGATCGACTTGTCGTAGCTCATACACCCTCCAAAGTGAACACGATGCGCAGCTCGCCGTCGGTGAGCTTGGCCCGCTTGATCGTTCGACGGCGCAGCGAATCTGGCAACACGATACTCCTCCGATAGGGCTCGATCGTGATGAACACCTCATCATCGTGGCGCATCACCCCCACATCACCCTTGACCGCCAAGGGAACACTGACCGTGAGGACCACGTCATCACTGTCAGGGACATCGTCGATACGCAAGGGATGCACCTCGGACAACCGCTCTGTCGGGTCGGTATCTCCATACAGTTCCTGGCCGACCTTCCTGAGCAGGTCCGGGCCGACCATCTCGGTTTCGAACAGCCGCAGGTGCCGGATATCGGTACCCCGGAACCCCTCCTCCGCAGCAGCGAGGTGCCCCTTCTGTATGTCCCTCCACTGTGCGAAATACGGGTCCTCCACAGCGTCGGGCAGCACGCGGTTCACGATCGCCGAGTCGACCCCGTATCCGAACAGGCCGAGATAGGTGTAGGTCCGCCTCGCCTCAGCGATCACCATCTTCTCCGGGTTCATGACGATCCTGGCTGTTGTTGTCTCCGGGTCCCTGAGAAGCTCGCGGATACCGTCGAGGCGCTCGTAGAAGTTCGCAACCGCCTCGAACACAGCATCGTCCGCCACGGGCATCGAGGACATCTTCGAGATCACTGGACGCACCACCTTGACGACCCTGCGTGAGAGGGGAAACATCTTGTCCATGTACCACGCCATCACGTCCGGAAGGCTCAGCAGCCGGAGCGTCTCCGCCGTCGGTGCACAATCGACGATGATGGTGTCATAGGCACCCGAACCAGCATGCTCTCTGACCGAAACGAGCGAGAACAGCTCATCCATCCCGGGGAACACCGTGAGCTCTTCCGCTTCGATGCCTTTGAGCCCCGACCAGTCGAACAGTTCGGTGAGATGGTCGCGGACATCCCCCCAGGAATCCTCGAGACGCTTCTGACTGTCGATTTGCTGGGCATCGAGGTTCGCTACCACGCGTGTGGGCTCGTCACCGAGGGGCGAACCGAACGCGTCTGCCAGAGAGTGGGCTGGGTCTGTGGACATCACCAGTGTCCGGTACCCCATGTCTGCGGCCACGATCGCGGTGGCCGCAGCCACCGTCGTCTTCCCTACACCACCCTTGCCTGTGACAAGGATGATCCGCATCAGGTTGCCGCTTCGGCCCGCTTCTTGAGACCCCGCAGTGCCGTGCCGACGATCTGCTTCTCTGCCTGGCGGCGGAGGAAACCCGGGACGGTGAACGCCGGCTCGACACGCAGCGCGTACACGACCTCGCATCCTCCGTCTTCGAGCTCGTTGAACTCGTAGCGCCCTTCGAGCAGGCGGATGTCGTCATTGGGAATCGCTTTCCACGCGAACCCGTTGTCGTAGTCGTAGTCGTAGTCGAGGACATAGGACAGCTCTTTGACCATCCCATCGACGACGAACGCGGCCTGGGCCGGCCTGCCGTACTCGTCCTCCTCGATGATGGACACAGCCTTGACGCCACCAGCCCACTCAGGGTATGCCTCAAGGTCGAGCGCTACCTCGTACACGTGCTGCGGCTCCGCTGACACTTCGACTTTCTGGACGGTTCCTTCGACAGCCACCATCGACTCCTTTGCTGACTACTCGCCACAGGCTAGCGGTTGGTTCGCTGCCCTGATGCGCACGAACTCGATGACGTACCGATACAGAGCGTCACCAACTCCGTATACCTTCGCGAACCGATCGAGGCCATCGTCGATCTCGGCGTCTGTGAGGAGCTGGATCGTCGACACGAAGCGATTCCGCACAGCCGCCCGCCACGATGCTGCGGTCCTCTCTACGGTCTCGGGAACGCGAGCGACACTGACGCGCGCGCCCGAAGATGCAAGCCGCTCGGCCAGAGCCTCGATCGGGGGAAACCGCCGGGCATCGATGTCCCCCACCCGGGGAAACCACCGGGCAAGCGCCGATGCACGCATGGATTCCGGAGCGAAGGTCCAGATCTCCACGACGCCATCTGGCGCAACAACGCGCAGCGCCTCATCGACGGCCGCTTCCCACAGGCCGTAGTGGATCGACAGGTGAAAGTACACGAGCGCAGCGACATCGTCGTGCAATGGCACCTTCTGGGACACTGCTTGTAGCACCGAGACCCCCTCGCGTACTGCTGCCTGCGCACACATCGAACCCGAGGGGTCAACCACGATCGGCTGCACACCGCGGCGAACCCATTGCTGTGCATGAGCACCCGTCCCACCACCGATGTCGAGGAAGACGCCCCGGCGGCCTTCGCCTGCGTGGCGCGCTCGCTCAAGGGCCGTCTCGGTAGGGGGCCGGTGGCGATATCCGCGAGCCAGATCGGTCAGGTCGATCGAATTCAACCGCGATCGCCTACGCCAGAACCGCGCCGTGAGAACACATACGGTCTCCCGGTTGCTCGGAAGTACCCGACGTTGCGGCACCTCGTCTGGCCATGGACCCACGAGACAGCACGTGGCTGGTGCACATCGCCGAAGAAGTGGAACGGCGGCCGATGCCGATCCAGGTAGTCGAGGATAGCGACAGAGCCCTTGTAGCCCCGGCCGATGACGTCCCTGGCGAGTGGTTCGATCGCGGGGGGAACATGTGTGCACAGCACATCGACGCTGCCAAGGGCGGCGAGCTTCGCCGCCATCTCCTGTGCGGTCACCTCACCGTCGGTGCCGAGCTTGGGAATACCGCCACCAACGAACCCCACCCGCCATCCCTCGATCTCAACAGCCTCTCCGTCGAGGTAGCGCGCGGATGGGGGAAGAGATCGCTCCAGCAGGTCGGGCCTGTCGACGTTGCCGTAGGTGACGTACACCTCTGCTCCGGCAAGGATCTCAGCCGCACGAGCGTATTGGGCAGCCATCCGCTCACCGACTTGTCTGCGCACGTCAGCTTCTATGCCAGCCACCCGATCGCGCCATGCTTGTGCTGCTTCGTCGTAGCGCCGCTGAGATCGCAACTTGGCGATCATGCGGATCGTCTCGATGCCAACGACGTCAGCGACGATGCCCTCACCCGTGCGGTAGTCGATGAGATTGGCGAGGTCGCCAAGGATCAGCAGCGGCTCGTCAAGGCGCACGACCCGCGCAAGCGCCTCGGGTGCGTCATGGACGTCGGCAATGATGATCATCGCGACGTTCCCTCTCCGTTCGTGTATCGCTCATAGCACACCTCAGCGTAGACCGTCGCGTCGACCACGACGGCGCAACGCATGGGCGCTCTCGTGAAGCGTGGCATCGTGACGTGCCGTTGCACCGCGGCGCCCTGCGACGTGGGCTGCGCCTTCCGGGTCGATCTGACCCAATGCCCACAACGCATGGCGCACGAGCATGTCGTCCTCATGCTCCACGTACGCCATGATGGTCGGGATATCCGCCGGCCCTCCCGTGTTGCCGATGGCAACGAGCGCGTTCCTGCGAACGAACCGCATCTTGCGGCCAGGGACGTACCAGTGGCTGGTGATTCGCTCAAGTTCCTCGTCGTCCATGGTGAGCACGTCAACTGGTGTGAGCATCCGGTCGGTGGGCGCCACCTGTGCAAGGGCCCGGGAACCAGGTGGGCATGCGGTGAGACAGTCGTCACAGCCGTAGATCCTCCCACCCGCTGCTTTGCGCACGTCGCGGGGGATGTCGGCTCTGGACTGGAAGATGGCGGCAAGGCAGCGCCGCGCATCGAGGACACCCGGGGCGATGATCGCGTCCGTGGGGCACGCCGGGATGCACGCGTCGCATGTGCCACACGTACGACGCATCGGAACGCCCCTGGGCAAGGGCGCGTCGGTCACCACCGATCCGATCAGCACCCACGGGCCCATACCCGGCGTGAGCACCATCGTGCTCTTCCCCCACCATCCGATGCCAGCACGGACGGCTGCTGCCCTGTCGACGAGCCTGTCGTCATCGACGACAGGCTCGGCTTCCCAGCCTGCGCCCACAAGAGATGAGGCGATGTCTTCGAGCAGGCTCGAGAGCGCCGCGTACCTGTCGCCATCGGCGAAGCGAGCCACGGATCGCTGTCGACCCGCTACCCGACCAGCGGATGCTCCGTCGCCATCGCCCAGATACGGGAGCGCGACCACCACGATCGACGACGCCGAAGGGAACGACCTATGTGGCCGTGTTGCCTTGTCGGGATCCTTGTATGTGAACGTGAGGCGTGCACTCGACCCGTCCTCGATACGCCCACGCATCGTCGTTGCTACGTCAGGGAACGGGTCTGCGCTCGTGATGCCGAGCACGGCGCCGTGCTGATGTGCGATCTGCTTCAGCTCTTCGAGTTCTTCCCCCCCACCATGCTACGACGGTGGCCCGCTCCCTCGCGGCCTCCCCGCCGCCGCG
>CAYLIR010000141.1:0-5264 GCA_964383515.1 uncultured Acidimicrobiaceae bacterium | reverse complement strand
GCCGCCGAGCCCTGCGCCCGAGGGGATGCGTTTCACGATGTCGATCGCGATGGGGGCAGACACACGCACAGCCCTCCGTACAGCATCTGCCGCCTTGAACGCAAGGTTCGATTCGTCGGCAGGGGCCTCGTCGTTGGACACCGTCACTGTGTCGCTGCTCGCGCCTTGGATCGTCACCGTATCGTAGAGAGATACCGACTGGAAGATGCCAGACAGCGGGTGATACCCATCAGCTGATGGCGGATACACCGCTAGGGCAAGGTTGACCTTTGCGAATGCTTGTGCCCGCATCATCTAGTCTCCTCAGCTTGCGCGATCGCAAGGTATCCCTGCGGGGACAGGTCCTCGGCCCGCAACGTCGGATCGATCCCCGCTGCGGCGATCGTAGTCGCAGGATCATCCAAGGTCGATGCGAGAGAGCGGCGCAGCATCTTGCGACGCTGGTTGAACGCCGCGGCAGCGATGGCGATCGCTCGCTCCGCATACGGGTCTGCACCGATTCGATCGAGGATCATGACCGCAGACTCCACCTTCGGGCGGGGCTCGAACACATGGGGAGGAACGGTGAAGGCCACAGTTCCTCTGGCGTGGAGGCCAACGACGACGGAAGGAAGGCCGTAGACCTTCGACCCTGGCCGGGCAACCATCCTGTCTGCCACCTCCCGCTGAACCATCACGACGAAGGACTCGATCTTGGGAACGCCGGTGAGCGTGTCCAACACGATGCCGGTACCCACGTTGTAGGGAAGGTTCGCGACGAGGGTCCACGGCGCACCATCGAGGTCCTCCTCGAGGTCCACGTTCGCCGCGTCCGCGATGCGGATCTCCACGTTCGACCGTCCTCCAACGGCTGCTTCGAGAACAGGAGCGAGGTGCGCATCGATCTCGTAGGCGACCACATGTTTGGCCACATCGGCAAGTGCCCCTGTGAGCGTCCCCGTGCCTGCACCGATCTCCACGACCTTGGCATCGGCACCGACCCTGGCAAGAGACACGATCTTGGCGACGATGTTCGGGTCGGTCAGGAAGTTCTGCCCCAGGTGCTTGTTCGGTGTGTGCCCGGCGACGGCGAGGAGGTTCCTGATCTCAGTGAGGTTCTGGGGTGTGTGCTCACCCACGGGGGTCACCGAAGACCCTGGCCGCTGTGGTGCTCGTCAGGTCGGCCACTGCTTCGATGGGCATCCCCCAGACATCCGCGAGCACTGCGCCCGTCATCGGGACGTTGGCCGGCTCGTTCGGTTGGCCGCGCCTCGGCTCCGGGGTGAGATAGGGGCTGTCCGTTTCGATCATCGTCCGATCTCGCGGGGCGAACCGTGCACCGATGCGCAGCGTGTCATCACCCGAGTACGTCAGTGTCCCTGCATACGAGAAGGTGGCGCCGAGCTGTGCGAAACGTTTCGTCCACTTCGACCCGCCCGACCAGCAATGCAGCACCGCCCGTTCACCGAGATCCGCCTGTTCGAGGACCGCGTACACATCGCGAAAGGCGTCCCGCGTGTGGATGATGATCGGCTTGCCGAGCGAGCGCGCGAGGGCGACCTGGTCTGTGAACGCTGCGATCTGATCCTCCCGAGAAGCGAGGTTGCGGTACCAGTCGAGCCCACACTCCCCGATCGCATCGGCACCTGCCGCCAGTTCTTCGATCCTGTCTGCTACCTGCGGCCAATCCTGGGCGTCGTGGGGATGCAGGCCTGCCGCCCACTGCACCTTGTTCGGGAACGCCCTGGCGTAGCGCTCCGACGCTTCGCTGGTTGCCACGTCCACACCGGGGCACATCATCCAGGCAACTCCCGTTTCCGATGCACGGTCGAGCACCGCCCCAGCGTCGTCCTCCAACAGGAAGAGGTGACCGTGGGAATCGACCCATTGCAGCGGGGTCACCTTCAGACCTCTTCAGCCAGTTCGACCTTCGCGAACAAGGGGCCGAGTTCGGCGAGTTGTGTGCCAGGCACAACGGTGGGGACGGCCCACAATGGTCCGGTATCAGGAGAGACGATGCCCTGCGCGCCGAGCACCTGCACACAGGTCGTCGGCAGATAGGGAGCAAGCGCAACAGCGGTCGCTGCGATCAGCTGGTGGCTCGTCCACAACGTCGTCGCTGTGCGGGCCATGTCCGTCTTGGCCGTCGTCCAGGGGGCACGATCGTTCAGATACGCATTGGCATCGCCAGCCATCTGCATCGCACGAGCAATCCCTCCACGCAGCCGGACAGCGTCGAGATGCCCTGCAACGTCGTCGAGAGCGCTCTGGCGGGAATCCAGCGCTGCAATGTCCGCTTCGCTGAGTTCTCCAGGCTCGGGGATCACACCGTCGAAGTACTTGTTCGTCATGGCGACGACTCGGTTGACGAGGTTCCCCCATGTTGCGACGAGTTCCCCGTTGATGCGCCGCACGATCTCGTCGTCCGACAGGTCGGAGTCGTTCGACTCGGGCAGCGTCTGGGAGATCGCGTAGCGAAGCGCGTCGGGCTCGAAGCGGTCGAGATACCAGCGAAGCGGTCTCCCGACACCTCGCGACTTGGATGCCTTGGCCCCACCGAACGTGACATACTGGTTGGCTGGGACGTTGGTCGGCATGTTGAGGCCCCCGTGCCCGAGGATAAGCGCAGGCCAGTAGATGGCATGGAACGGGATGTTGTCCTTGCCGACGAAGTAGAACGACTCGGCGTCTGGATTCTCCCACCAATCCTTCCACGCATCGGGAGTGCCTCGGTTCTCAGCCCACTCTTGGGGTGCGGACAGATAGCCCATGACTGCTTCCCACCATACGTAGATCGACTTGCCGGGGCCGATGTCTTCGATAGGAAGCGGGATGCCCCATTCGAGGTCGCGGGTGAACGCCCTGTCGTGCAGCCCTTCTGTGACCATCCCCTTTGCGAAGTTGATCACGTGGGGCCTCCACCCCTCGCGTGTGTCGAGCCATTCGAGCAGCGGCGCGTTGAGTGCGCTCAAGCGCCAGTAGTAGTGCTCTGTTTCCGCCAGCACGGGAGTCGTCCCCGTGAGCTTGGATCGGGGATCGATCAGGTCAGTCGGGTCGAGGGTCTTGCCGCAGTTGTCGCACTGGTCACCTCTCGCGTCCTGGTTTCCACAGTGGGGGCATGTTCCTTCGACGTAGCGGTCTGGCAGGAACCGGGCAGCATCCTCGTCGAAGTACTGCTCCGTCGTATGCGGATAGAGATAGCCGTTCTCGAGAAGTCTCGTGAAGAACCCCTGTACGACCCGCTTGTGCGTATCGGTGCCTGTCGTGGTGAACAAGTCCCAGTCGAGGTTCAGTTCCTCCCAGTACTGGAGGAACTCGGGGTGATACATATCGACGATCTCTTCCGGGGTTACGCCCATCTCCTCGGCCTTGACGGTGATCGGGGTGCCGTGCACATCCGATCCGGACACCATGAGGACGTCATCACCGAGCGATCTGCGATATCTCGCGTAGATGTCAGCTGGGATGTAGGCGCCAGCCATGTGACCGAGGTGGAGCGACCCCTGAGCATATGGCCACGCTACCGCGACAAGGACCTTCTTGGGTTCGTGATTCGTCATGTAGCCGATGGTACTCGGACACAAGCGCCCATACACCAGCAGACACCATGGATTCGACAGACCTGGCAGCTGGTACTATCTGGCATGCTCGCCGCGAGGGCGAGCATCGACATACGGAGGTCCAGGGTGGACACACTTATCGTGAGGAAGATCGACGATCTTGGGCGGGTCGTCGTTCCAGCAGAGACACGCCGCCTGTTCAACATCAGCGAGGGTGACGAATTGGCGATCACCATCGAGAACGGCGGCATCGTGCTACGCAAGCTCGAGGCGACCTGCATCTTCTGCAGCAGTACCCAAGACGTTGCGACGTTCCGCGACCGAGGCATCTGTTCGGCGTGCAGAGCGAGCCTCACCAAGGGCTACGACCGGGCGATGCCGACAGCCTCATAGAGTTCGTTGCGCCGTACCCCGTGAGATACGGTCACCGCCCTAACAGCTTCTGAAGGCGCGGTCCCCGCGGCGATCATCGCGAGCGCTGCTTCCACGGCATCTTCCATGGACGGCTCTGGTGCTTTCGCGCCTTGCACAACGAGGGTGAACTCCCCCTTCGTCTTCCCCTCACTCCCCCAATGCTTGGCAGCCTCCTTCAGGGATCCGCGCCATATCTCCTCGAACACCTTGGTGAGTTCCCTCGTCACGACGACCCTGCGCTCCTCGTCGGCGACTCTTGCGAGATCGGCGAGGTCGGTGGCAACCCTGGTCGGTGCAGCGAACAGCACGGTGGTGCGCTCTTGTTCCGCGATCGAGGACAGTGCCCGCTCCCGGGTGATGCCCTTGCGCGGCAGAAACCCTTCGAACACGAACCGGTCACCATCGAATCCAGACACCGCGAGCGCCGCAACGACCGCGCTCGGACCGGGAACGACACCGACGGCAGCACCGCAAGAAACGGCGACATCGACAGCCGAAGCTCCTGGGTCAGAGACGACAGGCATCCCAGCATCCGAGACGACAACGATGTTCCTGCCTGCTTCGAGTTGCTCGCGAAGCATGGTGAGCCTCGACTTCTCGTTCCCAGCGAAGAAGCTCTTCATCGGCACGGAGATGCCGAGATGGGTGAGGAGCTTCGCCGTCCGCCGTGTGTCCTCGGCAAGGATCAGATCTGCATTCGCGAGCGTCTCGACGGCACGCCCGGAGAGGTCAGAGAGGTTCCCGATCGGTGTGCCGCAGAGTGTGAGTGTTCCCGCCATTGCGCCCTGATGGTAGGCCCGTGAGGAGCACGCCCGACGGCGGGGCCACAACATGGAGGTGCGTCTCGAGGATCCAGGCGCTTTCCGGGAACGATCTGATGCTCCTCGGCTCCATGACGCACGACTCCCCCGCCTCGCTCGTCTCGCGTATCGGTGTCACCCTGATGGGCCTGCGCATCGTCATCGTGTGCACGGATGTGGTCGGAAGGAGGATCGCCCGAACACCGCGAAGATGGAGGCCGAGAAGCTTCTCGATGTGCGATCGTGCAACGACCACTCCCGGAAGGCTCCAGCCGGGAGACGAAAGATCGACTCGACGATATGCCAGCTTCATGGGTACGCTTGTCCCACTATGGCAAAGGCAAAACGACGCAAACTCCGCGCTCGCCGCTCGAAGGCGAACCACGGCCGCAAGCCGAACGCTGGCCGCGGCTAGCGCGACCCTGTCTCCCTTTCGCCGTCCCGAACGCTTGCACACTTCATGTGTATCGCGTCGCGACGCCGATTGCAAGGGTTCCACATGGTGCCGCCA
>CAYLIR010000140.1:0-5287 GCA_964383515.1 uncultured Acidimicrobiaceae bacterium | reverse complement strand
TATTGGGATTCTGCGAAGGATCTCATCGCGTTGATGGATCATCTCGATATCGATCAAGCGATCCTCGTCGGTATGTCCCAAGGCGGCTATCTCTCCCTGCGAGCAGCCCTCGCTGATCCCGACAGAGTCGCCGGTCTGGTCTTGATCGATTCGGGTGTCCAGCTCGATGATCCGGAGACCCTCGAGGGCTATGCGGGGATGCTTGCCCACTGGCAGAGCGATGCGCCCCTCGGCGAGGTCGCCACGATGGTCGCAGGCCTCATCATCGGCGAGCCCGAACTCATGGAGCGATGGATCGGGATATGGGAGTCCCGTGACCGCTCGACCGTCAAGCATCCAGGCGACTGCCTGCTGAGCCGTGACGACATCGGCGACCGCGTTGGTGAGATCACGTGCCCAGTGCTGATCGTGCACGGAACCGACGACCTCGCGATCCCCATCGCACACGCAGAGCAGCTCTGCGCCGACCTCCCCGACTGCCGTGGGATGGTCGCTGTGCCCGGTGCTGCGCACGCGAGCAACATGACACACCCAGATATCGTGACACCGGCGATCGCCGACTTCCTCGCCACGGTGACCTGAAACAAGCTCCGCCCACACCCAGACGCGCCGGAGGGGCCCTGCATCGCTGCGGTGGGCCCCTCCGGAGTCGTTCCCTGATATGGTTCGCTACGCCTCGGCGATCTGGGCGTTGAATGCCTCGATGAGCTCGTCTATCGGGCCAGCCATCTTCTGGATGTTCGTCCAGTACTCAGGATCGTACCACTGGGCCTGGATCTCCTCGTAGGACTTTCCCTGCTGCTCGACCCATGTGTAGTACTTCAGGTTGTGCACCCGCTTGCGGTCGTAGTAGCCGAGTTCCTGGACATGGTCGATCGTCTGGCCCATGAGGTGCTGTGCGTACACAGATGCTGCATCGAGCTCGCTGAACGGACCGCGCTCGTCGGTCATCTCCTCGAGACGGCTCTCGTACATCTCCATCGAATCCGTGCCGACCGTGACGACGAAGTCGTTCTCGGTGAGTTCATAGTACTTCGCGAACTTGATGGCCATCAGCATGTTGCCAACGCCCGAGATCCCGAGCAGAGGCAGCTTCTCGATGATGTCCGCCGACACACCCTGGGTCGCCAGATAGTCCCGACCCGCGGGCTCGTTGAAGAGCCTGATGAGGCTCACGGAAGCCTCATCGTCGAGACCGATGACCATGTCCGTGTTCCTCACGTTGTGGATCCACGGGATGTGCTTGTCACCGATCCCTTCGATGCGGTGCTCACCGAAGCCGTTGTAGAGCATCGTCGGGCATTGGATCGCCTCGCCAGCTGCGATCTTGGAACCGGGGAACTGCTGCTTGAGGTAGTCACCAGATGCGATCGTTCCCGCGGAACCGGTCGTGAGCGTGACACCAGCGAACCTGTCGTTCGGACCCATGACCTCGTTGAGCACTTCCTCCATGGCCGGGCCGGTAACGGCGTAGTGCCAAAGGTAGTTCCCGAACTCATCGAACTGGTTGAAGATGACGAGGTCCTCGCCGGACGCGCGCAGTTCATTGCATTTGTCGAAGATCTCCTTGACGTTCGATTCCGTGCCGGGCGTCTTGATGATCTCGCCTGCGACGGACTCCAGCCAGTGGAACCGTTCCGCGCTCATTCCCTCGGGGAGGATCGCAACCGATTCGCAGCCAAGAAGATTCGAGTCGTAGGCGCCGCCTCGGCAGTAGTTCCCGGTCGACGGCCACACGGCCTTCTGGGTCGACGGATCGAACTGACCGGTCACGAGACGGGGCGCGAGACAACCGAACGCTGCGCCGACCTTGTGCGCCCCCGTCGGGAACCACTTGCCCTCGAGTACGACAATGCGGGCTGGCACACCCGATATCTCCGGAGGGATCTCGAAGTAGTTCACGCCACCGTAGGCGCCGCCGCTCGTCACCGGTTCGTTGTGCCAGGTGATGCGGAAGAGGTTCAACGGGTCGAGATCCCACAGACCCACCTTGCCGAGGCGCTCCTTGACATCGTCGGGGATGAGCTCAGGGTGTCGCATCTGCTTGAACGTGGGGATGCGGAACGCCTGCTCCTTCGCTTTGCCGACAGCCGCCTTGAGAACGGAGGGATGTACGGTCAGGTCGATCATCGTGTGTTTCCTTTCAGTGTTCGAGGACGGACTTGAGATCTTCGAGATTCGGGTCGACGCGCAGCGGCTCTGTGCCTGCGGCGGCAACAGCCTTCATCGCGGATGCGACGTCTTTGAGACCACTCCCCGTCGCAAGGACGACCACGGATTCATCCGGTGTGACGAGTCCCCGGCCAACAGCAGCAACAAGGCCGGCGTAGGCGGCAGCGCCAGCGGGTTCAGCGAACACCCCCGACCCGCGTGCGAGCACGGGGATAGCTGCGAGGATCTCGTCGTCAGATACCCGCAGGTACGCACCGGAGGTGTCGACGACGGCTGCCATGGCCTTGATCCTGTCGCGAGGCAGATCGGCACTGATCGAGTCAGCCACGGTGTCCGCCGAGATGGGCGGTTTCGTGAGTACATCCTCCCCGGATTCGAACGCCTGGACGAGGTAGTCGCTTCCTGCTGCCTGGATGCCGTAGATGCGCGGCGCATGGTCGATCCACCCCAGGGCGAGCAGATCCTTGACCGCTTTGTGGATACCGCCGATGATGGATCCGTCTCCGACACTCACGAAGACGGCGTCGGGCACGTCCCAACCGAGTGCCTCGAAGATCTCGAGGCCTGCGGTTTTCTTGCCTTCCGTCATGAACGGGTTGTAGCCCGTGTTGCGGTTGTACCAGCCGTACTCAGCCGATGCCTCCATGCAGAGCTCGAAAGCATCGCCGTAGGTGCCGTTGACGAGGACGACCTGCGATCCGTAGGCGAGCAGCTGTGCGATCTTGGCTTCGGGGGCGGATGCAGGGACGAAGATGACGTTCTCGTACCCAACGCTCGCAGAGAGCCCCGCAAGCGCTGCGGCCGCGTTGCCCGTGCTGGCGGTCGTGATGATCGCCGCTCCCCGTTCTGTGGCGTTCACGATGGCCATGGCCGATGCCCTATCCTTGAGCGACGCAGTCGGCTCCCTGCCCTCGTCCTTGACCCAGACGTGCGAGAGGCCAAGATCGGCAGCGAGCGTTGGGGCATCGTAGAGGGGGGTACCGCCAACAGTGAGCGGTGGCACCTCCGTATCGGGAGAGACGGGCATCAGCGTCCGATAACGCCACATCGTGGTATCAGGATCCGCGGCGAGCGAGTCCTTCGACAGCGACCGACCGACCCCGTCGTAGTCGTACGTGACATCGAGGATCCCATCTGAGCCGTGATCCTCACACACATATCCTTGAAAGTCGGGCGGGTACATCCGACCACAAACGACACACGTGAAACCGGCAACGTTGTTCATCACACCATCCTCGATAGCGGCATAGGGGCGGGTCGATCGACGATGCGGTCGATACTGCTCCGCGTACAATCCTGCCAGGTTAGCCCTATTCGAGAAGGTCAGGGTATCCCGGTTTCGATCGGTGCTCGAAGATGATCGATGTCTCGATATGGGCGACCTCACGCTGGGTCGTGAAGCCTGAAACGGCGACCTGGCGCAGATGGTTGGCATCCTCGACCACGACGTGGCAGAGGAAGTCGTTCGCACCCGAGACGTGGAACACGCCGATGACCTCAGCCATCTGATCGACATGTGACCAGAAGCGGTCGACGTCCTCTTCGGTGTGTCTGCGCAGACGCACCGCAACGAGAGCCTCCAGGCCGATGCCCATGATCTCGGGAGGCACCTCAGCATGGAACCCGACGAACACACCCCTATCCCGTAGCCGCTGTACCCGTTCTGAACAGGTCGACGGCGCTATGCCTGCGGAGGCGGCAAGTGCCTTGTTCGACATCCGGCCATCCTTCTGGAGAAGCCGTACAAGCTGGCGATCGATTCGATCCAGTGGCTGTTCCGCGGTCATCAGGCGAATTCCCTTCGGCGAGTCTTGCATAGATCCGTTGCACCACCGACAATACCACTGCATCACCAGTGCATCCACAGCGAACGGCCACGTAGGTCGAAGCGAGGTAGACGATGAGTGAGTACAACCGCCGCATCGGTGACAGGGAACTGTCGCCCGAGAGCCTCATGATGGGATACGGGTACCGACCAGAATGGTCTGAAGGAGCGCTCAAGAGCCCCATCTTCCAAACGTCCACATTCGCGTTCAGTTCCGCTGAGGAAGGGAAGCGATACTTCGAGATCGCCTACGGGCTCGAAGCACCCGACGCGGGCGAAGAGCCAGGCCTCATCTACTCGCGCCTCAACAACCCGGACCTTGAGATCTTGGAACGCCGCCTCACGTTGTGGGACGATGCCGAGTCTGGCCTGGTCTTCGCTTCCGGGATGGCAGCGATCACCACGACCATGCTCACGTTCTTCCAACCTGGGAGCGTCCTTGTCCACTCGTCGCCTCTCTATGGAGGCACGGACCACTTCATCAACCACGTTGTCGGGCGCTTCGGCGTCGAGTGTGTGACCTGGGAACCTGGCATGCCGATCTCCGACCTCGATGCCGAAGTCGACGGAAAGCAGATCGCGATGGTGTTCCTCGAAACCCCTTCGAATCCCACCAACGCCCTCTTCTCGATCCACCAAGCGCGTGCCTTCGCCGATCGACACGCCCAAGGAGGAGCAACGATCCCCGTAGCTGTCGACAACACGTTCCTCGGCCCGCTCTGGCAGCACCCGCTGGCACATGGCGCAGACATCGTGATCTATTCGGCGACGAAGTTCATCGGAGGGCATTCCGACCTCATCGCTGGTGCCGTGCTTGGATCGCAGGATCTCACAGCCCAGATCGCCGAGATGCGGACGATCCTCGGAACGATGGCAACACCGCTCACCGGCTGGCTGATGATGCGCAGCCTTGAGACACTGAACCTCCGCATGCGCCGCCAGAGCGAAAGTGCCCAGAAGGTCGCCGCCTTCCTCGCGAGGCATCCGAAGGTCGAGCGTGTCAGCTATCTCGGATTGATCGACGCGACAGATCCCGATTTCGCGATCTACACCAGCCAATGCGAGGGGCCCGGGTCGATGATCTCGTTCTGGTTGACAGGGGGAGAGGAAGAAGCGTTCCGGCTCATGAACGGCCTCCAACTCATCCATCTCGCCGTCAGCCTCGGGAGTACCGAGTCCCTCATCCAGCATCCTGCGTCGATGACCCACGCGGGTGTGGATCCTGACGACAAGATGCGCCATGACATCACCGACTCGCTCGTGCGGCTGTCTGTCGGGGGCGAAGCCCCC
>CAYLIR010000139.1:0-5341 GCA_964383515.1 uncultured Acidimicrobiaceae bacterium | reverse complement strand
CGACCGTGTCGAGGATGCGCTCGAGGTAGTCGGCGGCCTCCGGTCGCCCGGCACCGCGATACGCGTCGGTCGATGGCGTGTTCGTCACGACACAATGCAACGCGTACGAGGTAGGGATGTCGTACTGGCCTGGGGCCACGAAGAGCCCCAGCAGCGGGATCGCCACCGTGAAGTTGTGCGTGTAGGCACCCATATCACAGATCGCCTCAAGCTCGTACCCGAGGATCTTCCCGTCGCGGGTTCCGGTAATCGTCGCCGTTCCTATCCACCCGCGGCCTTGTATCGAAGCGAATCCTGCTTCGCGGCGCGTTTCGGTCCAACGCACAGGCCTTCCGAGTTCGCGCGAAGCGAAGCAGCACAGCACCTCGTCCGGGTAGACGTTGAGCTTCAGCCCGAATCCGCCGCCAACTTCGGGGGCCACGACACGTACCTTGTTCGAGGGGATGCCGAACACGTTCGCGATGGCACCGGCTACCGCGTGAGGGATCTGCGTTGAGGAGTACAGTTCCACGCTCCCGTAACCGGAGTTCCAGTCAGCGAGCACTGACCGAGGTTCGATGGCTGTCGGGATGAGTCGTTGGTTGCTCATCTCGAGACTCACAACAACCGTGTCGTCCCGCTCTTTCGCCTCCTGGATGCCAGGTGACGGATCGGGCAGATCGATGACCCCCTCCCACCAGGCGTTCCCGGCCCAGGTGAGCAGCGTGTTCGATGTGCCCGGATGTACCTGGATCGTGTCTGTGAAGGCTTCTTTGAGATCGACAACGGCGTCGATCGGCTCATAGTCCACGAAGACGAGGTCGGCTGCATCTTGGGCTATGTAGCGGTCCTCGGCAACGACCATCGCAACGGCCTCGCCGACATGCTTGACAGCACCGTCTGCGAGGAATGGCCGCAGCGTTCCAACGGCGACCTGCGCCGGGTTCATGCCGAGATGGCGGACATCGGCGATGGTATACACCGCGTGGACACCGTCGAGGGCGAGCGCCGCGGCGGTATCGATCTCCGTGATCGTCGCCGCAGCGAAGGGGCTCCTGACGAATGCAACGGAGAGCGTCCCATAGCGTTTGATGTCGTCGACGTATGTGCCTTTGCCCTGGATGAGAGAAGGATCTTCCTTGCGCCTGACGATCCCGCCCATCACACTCGTAGTGCTCATGGCGTCACCTCCGACGGTGCAACGGGCTCCTCACCGCGCATCTTCGCCGCGGCGTACTGAACGGACTTGACGATGTTGTGGTACCCGGTACAGCGGCACAAGTTGCCTTCGATCCCGTGCCGGATCTCGTCGTCCGTCGGGTCATTGTTGTCTGCGAGAAGCGCAATGGAGCTCATGATCATGCCGGGTGTGCAGTAGCCGCACTGCAAGCCGTGACACTCCCAGAAGCCCTCCTGGACGGGGTGCAGTTCCTCGCCGTTCGCTACACCTTCGACGGTCTGGACCTCTCGTCCATCTGCTTGGACGGCCAGCATCGTGCAGGACTTGACCGTCTTGCCATCGACAAGGACGGTACAAGCGCCGCAGTACCCCGTTTCACATCCCACGTGGGTGCCGGTGAGTCCAAGGTCCTCACGCAGAAAGTGGACAAGAAGCCTGCGAGGCTCGACATCGCCCCGTTGTTCGCTCCCGTTGACAGACATGCTGATATCCAAGTCGGACCCCCTCCGATCGGTGCGCCAGCGCGCAGCTTCCTCGCGAAGCACCATAGACGCTTCATCCTCTCGATGCACACGACACCCGCATACCCGAGGTTGGCGACCCCGTGCGCGGCGTCGGGAGCCCACAGAACAGATACGCTGGTCAGCCCCGCTTGAACCACTTGGCGACCATCGCCCACAGGCTGGACAGGAAGAGCGACAGCCCACTGACCTCAGCTGCCTTCACGGTTGCAGCCTCGTGCGGTGTGGCAGCATCGAGCTTTGCATGGATACACGCGGAGAACTCGTCGATGAGACGCTTCGAAACCTCGTTGACCAGTCCAGTCCGCCCGAACTGGGCGATCGGGCCTGCGAGTTGTACCGCAGCGACGATCTCGACCGACGTGCTGCCCTTCGAACGCTCGGTGAGATGGACATCGACGGACACCCTGCCCTGACTGCCACCCGAACGGTCCACTCCCCTCCCCGTGATCGCTATCGAACGGTCGTCTGGTTGTGAGATCACCGTCGCCTTGCCATCGAACGACGCAACGATGGGTCCGAGCTTCACCGACACGTTCCCCTCGTAGGAGCCGTCGCCGTTGTCCTTCGTCAGCTCGGCGCCAGGGAGACACAGGGCAAGCTCAGGCACATTCTGGAACAACGCCCACACCACCTCGATCGGCTGGTCGACGACGAAACGTTCTTCGATCTCCATATCCCGAGCCCCCTTGAGAACCTACGCGCCGTGGATAGCGACATCCGTGCCGCTGAGCGACAGCGCTGTGCCTCCTCCGTAGCGTACCAGGATGATCTCGCCCGCGATGGCGACCGCTGTCTCTGCCGGGGTCCTCCCACGCAGGTCCAGTCCGATGGGGCCATGGATGGAGTCGAGCTGTTCATCCGTCCAGCCATCGGCGCGCAGTCGCTCCACACGCATCGCATGTGTTCTGCGAGATCCCATCGCTCCGAGGTACTTGATCGGTGTGTTGTGGACCGCTGCGAACACCGGGATCTCGAACCGCGCATCGTGGCTCAGCATCACGACGTACATCTTGGAGTCTGGGGTGATATGGTCGAACACAGCATCCGGCCACGCGACGATCAGTTCGTCCACGTTCGGAAAACGTTCGGGCGTCGCCCATGCGCCCCGTGCGTCTGCAACTACGACACGGAACCCCAGCTCACCGGCGATGACCGACAACGGCTGGGCGATATGGCCTGCACCGAAGATGAGCATCGTGGGCCGCGGAGCGATCGTGTCGATGAAGGCACGCACATCTCCGTACTGCAACGCCCTGCTCTCCTCGCGGTCCATGAGCGCGTATGCATCGGTGAGCATGTCCTCGATGAGCCAGTCGCCTGCCTCGCCCGCGATCACCCCCCTCTCCTTGTCGACAACGGCAACGCTCCCGAGATCGGCACCGTCGATCACCGTGATCGTGGCACCGAGCTTCTCCTGCTCGATGAGGTCCTTGATCGCTGCAATCGTCGTGCTCACCATGGTGCGATGTACACCTCGATCGTGCCCCCACACGTCAACCCGACTTCGAACGCATCGTCGTCGGCGATCCCGTACGTCACGAGCTTCGGGGTGCCCGACGCTATGACGGATACGGCGTGCTCGCGCACATCGTTCTCCACGCACCCGCCGCTGACGCTCCCCTCCATCTCCCCTTCCGACGAGATGAGCATCTTCGAACCGATGCCTCGCGGAGCCGAGCCTTTCACGTTCACAACCGTGGCCACAGCGACCTGTTTCCCCTGACCTGTCCACTGCTCGTAGACGTCGAGTACGTCCTTCATAGCGCTGCAGCCGCCCTTCCTGTTGTAGCTGCCGATTGTAGGAGCATGATGAGATCAGCCAGGTTACGGGCTGTGCCCCCGGCCAACAAGTCGTCGACGTGCGGAAGTGCCGCGGCCATGCCCCTCGCCTCAGGCGTGAATCCCGCCCTCCCCGCAAGCGGGTTGAGCCACACGATCCTATGAGATGCGCGGTTGAGCCTGCGCATCTCGAGCGAAAGGAGCTCAGGGTCGCCCGTGTCCCATCCATCGGAGATGAGCAGCACGATCGGGCCACCACCTCCGACCCGGCGCGACCACTTCCTGTTGTACACACCGATCGACTCACCGATCCGGGTTCCACCCGACCAGTCGGGGACCGCCTCGGCCGCGCGTGCGATCGCCTCCTTCGGGTTTCGGCGTCTGAGGTGTCGTGTGATGCGGGTGAGTCGCGTTGCGAACACGAACGATTCGACACCGCTGAACCGGTGTTGGGCGCCGTGGATGAAGTGGAGCAACATCTCGGCGTACCGCTCCATCGACCCGGAGATATCTGCGAGCACGATGAGGGGGCGTTGTTTCTGCCTGCGCTGTGTGAAGGCAAGCGGTATGAGGTCCCCCTGTGGCGCGGTGATCAACCGCATGGTTCTGCGGAGGTCAGGTACGTTCCCGTTTGCACTCGGGCGCCACCGACGAGAGCGAACCGAAGCGGGGCTCCAAGTCATGGCGTCGAGCATGGCAGCGACCTCGTGCGCTTCGTCTGCATCGAGTTCGGAGAAGTCCACGTCCATCAAGCGCTCAGCGTGGGAGCCACCCATGACCTCGTATGCCTCCTCGATTTCGTCCACGTCGTCTGCATCGCCTGTTGCTGTTGCGCCGATGCGTCCAGACCTACCACGGCGCGTGCGTTGGACGTTCGCATCGATCACCGAGTCGAGGGACACCACGAACGACCCCGAGAAGAACTCGTTGAAGATCTCGTTGAACCGTTCGATCTGATCGTGGCGCGTGACGACGACCGCCGCACACGCATCCCTGACATCGGTCATGGCATCGAACCCGACGATCGAGATGGCATCAAGGAGGAGCCTCGTTGTTTGCGGGCTGACGGCGAACCCTTCCGCTCGCAGTGTGCGCACGAACACGACGATGTTGTGCGCAGCGATCTCCCCGTCGAGGGTCACAGGAGCGTCTCGACGCCAGCGTTGCGGACGGTCTGGACATCCTCTTCGTACTTGACGATCACACCGAGGGTTGCGTCGATCGCCTCCGGCGACAGTCGTGTCTCTCCAAGTACCTGCAGCGCCTTGGCCCAGTCGACGGTCTCGGCCACGCCCGGCGCCTTGAAGAGGTCAAGGTTCCTGAGCTTGTGCATCGCATCGGCCAGGTCCCTCGATAGGGCTTCGGATGTCTCAGGAGCCTTCTTGTGCAGGATCGCCACCTCGCGTTCGACGGTTGGGTAGTCGATCCAGTGATAGATACAGCGACGTTTCACCGCGTCGTGGATCTCCCGGGTTCTGTTCGATGTGATCACCACGATCGGGGGCGTCTCCGCCTTGATCGTTCCCACCTCCGGGATCGTGATCTGGAAGTCGGAGAGCAACTCCAACAGGTACGCCTCGAACTCCTCGTCCGCGCGGTCGAGTTCGTCGATGAGCAGCACGGTGGGCAGACCTTCGGCCGCCCTGCGAATCGCCTTGAGCAGCGGCCTGGCGATGAGGTACTCCTCGGACATGATATCGTGGACGTCCACGTCCTTCCCCGATGCTTCGAGCAGCCTGATGGCGAGCATCTGGCGGGCATAGTCCCATTCGTAGAGGGCGTGGGATGCGTCGAGCCCCTCGTAGCACTGCAGCCGGATCAGATCGGCACCGGCGATGGAGGCGAGCCCCTTGGCGCTCTCCGTCTTCCCGCCCCCAGG
>CAYLIR010000138.1:0-5346 GCA_964383515.1 uncultured Acidimicrobiaceae bacterium | reverse complement strand
AGCCACCAGCGACCACCACACCGACCACCACACCGACGACCACCCAGCCACCAGCAGCCACCACAGCGACGGGCACCACAGCGACGGGCACCACAGCGACGGGCACTAGGACGTCGCTCGACTGCTCCTCATGCATCGGGAGGATCAACGAACGATCGCGACGGATCTAGCCTGTCTCGCGTGGCAGGTCGGGGTCCTTCGCTACGACAGGCCTGAGTACAGCGATGGCTCGGTCAAGATCTGACCGCTCCACTTCGAGCGATACTGCATAGGCGCCGAGGAAACCGGGATCGGTCACGACCGTAGCGGCGATACCCGCCTCGTTGAGGGTGGCCCATGCCTGCTCAGCCGAGTCACGATCGGCGAACAGCCCAGCCGACGCGGTGGGTCCGAGTGCCTCCATCAGCGACCCGCCCCAACAACGAGCGTTCCTACGAATCCAACGAGCGTGAGCATGTTCCCTCGTCGAGTGGGGCGTTCGGCGTGATAGCACATGGTTTCTCGGTTCGTAGCGGACGTCTCGCAATGCAGCGTAGTCGCCGTCGATGAGCCATCTCGACCGATGTCACCCGTCGTCGACGACCGCTTCGAGCACAACGGGCGCAGACGTCTCTGCAACGATCTCTCCGGTGAGCTCGATGACGATTGCCGTGGCCTCACCACCATCTGCGAGCAACCTGCCGTCACCGTGGAGCCCGTATGCCCCGCCAAATGCCCAGAGGGGCCTTGGGGTGATCACGGTGCCGGGCCTAGCTGCTGTGCTGTCGAATGCGGGGACGAGGCGGATCGGGTCCATCATGTCTGCGGCCGGGTTCTCGGTGCCTTCGAATGTCACTGCAACATCCAATCTGCCGACCGAGCCGTTGGGAGCGCCCCACTCGACAGCCCCCCAACCGTCACCGATGCGTATGCGGCCCGAGAGAGCCCTGTCCGACCCGACTTCAAGGGAGAAGGGGATGTCTTGTGCGATCTTCTCCGGTTCGATCGCGATCTCCATCCTTGCACTGGCTGTTTCGAGGACGGGGTGCGCAACGACGACCGCCTCAGAGGGAACAACCTCTCGGGGAAAGACGATCGTCGTCGTACCCGGGGCGTCTGGCGATGCGATCTGGTGGTCCATCGTCGTGCGATCCCCCTCAGGCCCGATCTCCCAGTACGCGACGTCCGGCGGCGCTAGCTGTGCGGGATCTGCCATCCCCGACACCGCAGCCGACACGACAACGGTCGTGGATCCGCCGCTGCGTTCAACAGATTCCATCTTGAGCCCGACGTCGTCTGAGCGGGAAGATCCATCGTGCATCGGTTGATACCCCGGGGGCAGATCCTGGGATGGAACAGGCCGAGCAGCGTCAGCCTCGGGGTCCTCCGCCGGCCCGCTCACCACCGCGTATATCACGAACGCCGCAACGAGGACAGCTCCTACGACGGCAGCGATCACGGGGGGCTTCCACGGAATCTCGTGCGCAATCTGCAGATCGTGCACATCACTCACGGGCTTCTCCCAGATCCACAGGGAACTCCCCTTCGAGCCGAACCCAATATGTCCCGTACGCAACGAGGCTGAAGCCCGCAGGCACATCGGTGTTGCCATCGTCCTCACGCGTCAGTGTCACGGTCCCATCTTCAGCGATCGCCGGATGGTACCCGGGGCCATCACCGACGATGCGCACGTCGCGCACGAGATCAGGATCTGCCTGCACGCGGAGCACCAAGGTGGTGGCGTCTCGATCAACGACCTGTTCGACCACCTCGACCACGAGTCCTGCGGGAAGCGGGCCCTTGATCTCGAATGAAGCTCCTCCCTGTTCGCTTTCCTCCACAAGGAACCGCTGTTCGAACGGTGCAGGGATGAACGCTTCAACGATGCTCACCGCGTCGATCTGATCCATGTTCCCTCCAGCAAGGAGTGGGAACACGACCACTGCGTCGTTCAGGTCCGCCTGGCTGCCTTCGAACGCTCCGCCAAGCGCCTCAGCCTTCCAGGCCTTCGGATAGAGAACCGGTTGTTGCCCTGAGCCCACGCTGCCGAGTGAGGGGGCAAGCGAAGCGAGCCGGTATGCGACTGTAAGCCCCGCATCGTCGATCGCGGCTGTTTCGGGGACGAGGGCCACAGACGAGATGATGGTCTCATGGGGATCGACGTGATAGCCGTCGGAACGTGCGATGTTCTGCAGCGGCAACGATGTCGCATCGTCGAGCGCACGCACTTCACGGATCACCCGCACACCGATCCCACCTGATGCCAGGGCACCGACCAGGCTCCCGGCGATCGTCAGCGTGACCATCCGTGCAGACACCACATCTCCCCCTCGCTGGGTCGTCTCCACCAGTATATGCCCAACCACTATCTGCCCAACCACCGTTGCCGACGGACATCCTCCCTGCACGAGCGTGCTTGCTGTGTCGCCTTGAGCAGATCTCCTCACGCATGTAGTGTCACGCCGATGCATGACTTGATCGGGACATGGAGGCTCATCGACTGGACGGTGACGATGCGCAACGGGCGGGTCACGCACCCGTTCGGTGGCAAGGCGCAAGGGCTCATCACCTATACAGATGAGGGGCGCATGGTCGCCACCTTGATGAAGGCTGGCCGCGCATCGATGGGGACCCGTACGTTCAACGAAGCGACCGCGCTCGATCGGGCATCAGCAGCTGCCGGCTACCTCTCGTACGCTGGAACCTATGAGATCATCGGAGACGAGGTGCACCACCATGTGGAGCTCAGCCTGTTCCCCGATTGGGTAGGGGGGACGCAGGTGCGCCACATCGAGTGGAACCACAACAACGACGGAACGTCAGATCTCGTGCTTTCGGACCTCGGTATAGGATCGGACAAGCCAACCGTCATGCGGTTGCGATGGCACCGGGTGACAGAGGAACGGACACCATGACAGCCAAGACACGCGAAGAATGGTCCGCCGAAGCGGCAGCGCTGACCCCTCCCAGGAACATCTTCATCGACGGCGAGTGGCGGGAGGCGCACTCCGGGGAACGGTTCGCCACCGTGAACCCAGCAACGGGTGAAACGATCGCGGACATCGCCTCCGGCACGGTCGAGGACATCAACGATGCAGTCCAGTCGGCGCGGGTGGCATTCGATGACGGCCGGTGGTCGGGCTTGGCGCCCCGTGACCGCGGACAGACGCTCATCAGGCTCGCTGGGCTCATCGACGCACACGGCGAGGAGCTCCAACTCCTTGAGACGCTCGACGTTGGCAAGCCGATCCGTTACTCGCGCAGGGTCGACGTCGCGCAGGCCGTCGGCACCTACGAGTGGTACGGTGAGGCCGCAGACAAGCTGTACGACGAGATCGCTCCGACGGCTCCCAACGCCCTCGGCCTCATCCGCCGTGAACCCGTCGGTGTCGTAGGCGCGGTGACCCCGTGGAACTTCCCGATGATGATCAACTCCTGGAAGCTCGCTCCGGCGCTGATGGCTGGCAACTCGGTCGTCCTCAAGCCAGCAGAGCAGGCTCCGCTCACTGCACTGCGCATCGCCGAGCTCGCCATCGAAGCGGGCATCCCGCCTGGTGTGCTCAACGTCGTACCTGGATACGGCGAGACCGCGGGCCGTTCCCTCGGCCTCCACCCACACGTGGATGCGATCACCTTCACGGGGTCTACCGAAGTCGGGAAACTGTTCTTGGAGTACTCGGCCCACTCGAACATGAAACGCGTCTCTGCCGAGACGGGTGGCAAGACACCCAACATCATCTTCGCCGACGCACCCGATCTCGACTTTGCGATCGGTGCTGTGGGGTTCTCGATCTTCTGGAACACCGGCGAGATGTGCATCGCAGGATCGCGGCTCCTCGTCCAACGCGAGATCTACGACCAGGTCATCGAACGTGTCGAGACGATGTCTGCATCGTGGATGCCGGGAGATCCGCTCGACCCAACGACGAAAGCGGGCCCGATCGTCGATGCAGCACAACTCGAACGAGTCACGCGCTATATCGAACGCGGCGTGGACGAGGGAGCAACACTCGTCGCTGGTGGCAGCCGAGCGCTCACCGACTCCGGCGGGTACTTCGTCGAACCGACCGTGTTCGCAGACGTCCGCAACGACATGGACATCGCTCAAGACGAGATCTTCGGACCGGTCCTCTCCATCATCCCGTTCGCCGACGATGCGGAGGCGCTCACCATCGCCAACGACACGCGCTACGGGCTTTCGGCTGCGCTGTGGACATCGAACCTCGGCCGTGCCCACACGATGGCCGCGGCCCTCAATGCCGGAACGGTGTGGGTGAACAACTTCGACACGTCTGGGATCACAGCGCCGTTCGGTGGCTACAAGGAGTCGGGCTTCGGTGGCAAGGACAAGTCGCTCCACGCGCTCGACAAGTACACGAACCTCAAGACGACCTGGATCAACCTCGGCCGTGGTGGCCTCTAGCGCATGGGTCAGGCATCCGGGGCCAACTCGGAGACGCATGCATAGTCCCGCCCGAAGTACACGAGCGGCGTCGCCGTGTCATCGGTTCTGCCACCTGCATCGACCCTCCCGAAGATGACCCAGTGGTCCCCCATCTCGAGGCGCTCTATGGTGGTGCACTCGAAAGCACCATAGGCGATGTCGAGGACCGGTCCAGCAGCTCGCACGGACGGGTGTCGCCAGTCGACCTCTGCGAAGCGGTCGGAACCCTTCGTCGCGAACAGCGTCGACACACTGCTGGCGGACGCCGGCAGGAAGTTCACCGTGAACCCGTCTGCATCGAGATACGCGGGGAGTGAACTGGCGACCTTGTCGATGCATACGAGCACGATCGGTGGTTCCACAGACACCGAGGCGAACGCTGTCACGGTGATTCCGATCGGCTCTCCGTCTGCGTATGCGGTCACGACCGTCACTGTTACGGCCACAGCCGACATCATGTCTTTGAACTGGTCCGGGCCGATACCGGCTTCTGACACGAAGCCCTCCCTTCGTTGTGTCCCCCATCGTACCGTTGGTGAGCGAAACGCCACAACAGTACGATGAGCGCCAACAGTGAGGTAGGTATGCACCGCGACATCCAGATCGTTGAAGTCGGTCCGAGAGACGGGCTCCAGAACGAGTCGGTGACCCTATCCACCGAGGACAAGCTCTCCCTCATCGACCACTTGGCGGATTCCGGCATCACCCGAATAGAGGCGGTCTCGTTCGCACACCCCAAGTACGTGCCACAACTTGCAGATGCAGAAGCCGTGATGGAGCGACTCGAAAGGCGACCGGGTGTGAGCTACATCGGCCTCGTGATGAACTGGCGTGGCTGGGTTCGCGCCGTGGACACCGGTATCGATGAGGTGAACGTCCCCCTGTTCGCGTCGGCCACGGTCCATCGCAAGAACCAGGGTGCG
>CAYLIR010000137.1:0-5458 GCA_964383515.1 uncultured Acidimicrobiaceae bacterium | reverse complement strand
TTGTTACCTTTTTCAATGTTCCTCCTTGGATTGTGGCCATATGGCTGTCAACTACCTCTCGTGAATGGCTTGGTCAATGCTGATGGAGGCTTGTACCTACCGGCAGCGAAAGCCAATACCAGGATCGTGATGATGGCGGGCGCCATCGCAGCAAGGTTGGAGAGGTCACGCGGGATGATATCGAGCGTCTTGAGCTCGAGGACGAGTGCGTTGATGAATCCGAACAGCATCGCCCCTGCCATAACACCCACCGGGCGCCATGCCCCGAAGTACACCAAAGCGATAGCGATGAAACCAGATCCGTTCGTGAGGTTCTGTTGGAAGATGCCGAGCGAGATGGCGAGAACGGCACCAGCGATCCCTGCGAGCATCCCCCCGATGAGTTGCGTTGCGTACCGCACTCCAGCGACGCTCACACCGAGCGTGTCCGCTGCATCGGGGTACTCGCCAACGGCTCGGATCTTGACACCGAACGTTGTCCTGTTGATGATGAACATGCTCAGCGGAACCGCAGCGAACGCCAGATAGACGACGAGGCTGTGTTGGAAGAACATCTCTCCGATCAACGGGATAGACGCAAGACCTGGAATCTCGATCTTCGGAAACGTTGCGATAGGTATCGGCGTCCCGACAAGCTTCTGGAAGAGAAGATCGCTCATGCCAAGACCGAATAGGTAGATGCCGATGCCGCTGATCCCCTGTTCTGCTTTCATCGTCACGGCGATGAACGCAGACGCGAGCCCGAGAACGATGCCGACGATGGCTCCAGCGAGCAGGCCAAGCCACACGTTGCCGGTCTTGAGCACGGCGTAGTAGCCGGAGAACGCCCCGAGCAACATGATGCCGTCCACACCGAGGTTGAGCACCCCGCTGCGTTGACCGAATGTTTCGCCAAGCCCCGCAAGGAGCAGTGGAACGGCGAGCCGTATCGCCGACGCGATGACGGCAACGAGCACGGCAGTGGTGAACACGTCGCTCACAAACCATCCTCCTCCACAGGCGCACCGGTATCAGATCGTGCTCGGTTGGGGGGAGCGTGCGAGGATGCGTCACCGTTCTCGCCGCTCAGCACCATATCCCGACCGTCGTCGGTGAGGAGTCGCGAACGGTATCGGTCGGCGGCAACGACGAACACGACGACAAGACCGTTGAGCGCCACGATCAGCGCCGAAGGAACCTGGACCGCTCGCTGGAGCGCTTGACCTCCTACGATCAGTCCACCGAAGAGGAACGAGGCAGGGATCGTCCACAGCGGATGCAGGCCGCCCAGGAGAGCAGCCACGATGCCATTGCACCCCGCGCCACCCGTGAACCCAAGCGTCGAGCCGTCGGTCACCATCCGATGGCTTTCGGAACCGAACACGAGCACTGCACCGCCGAGTCCCGAGAGAGCACCAGACATCGTGAGCGCCAAAGCGATCGTGCGACGCACCGGGATGCCTGCGTACTTCGCCGCGTGCTCGGAGAGCCCAACGGCCCGCAGCCGGAACCCAAGAGGGGTCCGCCACAGGAGGTAGTACGCACCGATGGCGCACAGCACGGCAAGGAGAGGGCCGATGTGGAAACGGTCGCTCCCGAAGAGGAGGGGAAGATCCGCCGATGCGACGAGTCTGGCTGTCTGGGGTATGCGCGTCCCGCGCTCGATCTCTGCCGGATCGATCAGCGGCCCACGCAGGAGATACGCCATGAGCTGCACCGCGACGATGTTGAGCATGATCGTACTCAGGATCTCGTTGACCTGGTAGTACGCCTTGAGCACGCCAGGGATCCACCCCCAGATCGCACCACCGATGATGCCAGCGATGAGCACGACAGGGACCATGATGTACGAAGGCATCTCGGGTAGGTACAGCGCAGCCATCGTGGCGAACAGGCCGCCGAGAACGAGCTGGCCCTCTGCTCCGATGTTGATGACATTGGCGCGGAACGCGATGACGATGCCGATGCCAACGAACAAGAGCGGCGTCGCCTTCAGCGTCGTCGCTATGAGCGCATCTGCCGAGCCAAAGGCGCCGACGAACATCTCCCTGTATCCCTCGACGGGGTTCGCGCCAAGCAGGAGGAGCATGACGGCGCCGAACAGGAGGGCAGCGACGACCGCCAAAGCCGGGATGCTGTAGGCGAGCAGACGGCGGTTCCGCTGAGAAAGGTCGAGGGTCTTCTTCATCGGTTCGCGGTACACCTATTTCTCATCCACATCAGAAAGCTCCACACAGGCTTGCGCATCTCGTGTGCCAAGTCAAATTCTGACAAGCAGGTTCAGCATTGGTGAGGCTGCCCCGTCAGGTTGGCGGGTAACCTCGCTCCTATGGTGAACCCCTTTCTCGAACTTGGTCTCCCTGATGTGCTCGCGACAACGCTGCAGGCGAACGGAATCGCTGCACCGTTCCCCATCCAGACGTCGACGATCCCAGACGCCCTCGCAGGCAGGGATGTCTCAGGGAGGGCGCCGACCGGGTCAGGCAAGACACTCGCGTTCGGCCTACCGATGCTGGCTCGTGTCCCCACTGCTGCCCCGAACCGCCCCCCAGCGATGGTCCTGGCCCCAACGCGGGAACTCGCAGCCCAGATACGACTCGATCTCGCCCCATACGGCAAGGCCATGAACAGACAGGTGTTCGCCGTTTTCGGCGGCGTCCGCTACACACAGCAGAAAGCGTTCCTCCGCAGAGGCGTCGATATCCTCGTCGCAACACCAGGGCGCCTGGAGGATCTCATCGAACAAGGGGCGGTCGATCTCTCCGATGTCGGCATCGTCACCGTGGACGAAGCTGATCGCATGGCGGACATGGGTTTCCTCCCCGACGTGCGGCGGATCCTCGACCAGACACGCGTGGATCGCCAAACGCTGCTCTTCTCGGCAACGCTCGACGGACCGGTCGGTGCGCTCATCCGTGACTATCAGCATGATCCTGTGACCCATACGGCCGAGCCGATCGAACCCGAAACGACCGATGCTGAGCATCACTTCTGGCTGGTCGATGGCAGTGAGAAGATCCGCCATGCCGCGGACATCGTGCGTATCTCCGACCGCTCGATCGTATTCGCGCGCACGAGGATCGGCGTCGACGAGCTTGCACGGAAGCTCACCAGGCATGGGATCAAGGCCGTTGCCATGCACGGTGGGCTCAGCCAGAATCAGCGGACACGGGCGCTCAGAGCCTTTGCACAGGGCGATGCCCAAGCACTCGTCGCCACGGATGTTGCTGCACGCGGCATCCACATCGATGCTGTTGCATCGGTTGTCCACTTCGATCCGCCTGAAGAGCCCAAGGACTACATCCACAGGTCAGGGAGAACAGCACGGGCTGGTGCCTCTGGCAACATCGTCAGCCTCGTGACGAGCGCCCAACGCAGATCGGTGCGCCGCATGCAGGACAAGCTCGGAATGCAGATACCCATCGGGAAGCCGGAACTCGGCGCGCTCCATGACCACCATCTCTCTGCGATGCGCGAGCGTCGACCCAAGTCGCCACCCAGACGCGTGAAGACCTCCAACGCTGGCAGGCGCAAGCAGCGACCCTCAGACGCCCCCAGGGCTCAGGAAACAACACGGAGGGGAAACTGGCCGGCACCACGGCCCGCAAGGAAGCCGGACCCGACACCTCCAGGCGCGCGCACGATCCATGTCTCGAACCTTCCGTGGAAGGCAACCGACGCAGACGTTGAAGCCCTCTTCGCCAAGCACGGTCGCGTGATCCAGTCAACGGTCATGATCGACAACCGTGGCCGCTCGAAGGGATACGCCCTCGTCGACATGCCAAGAGCGGAGGCCCCTCGGGCGGCAGACGCTGTGAACGGAGAACTCCTCGACGGCAGACCCGTCACAGCCCGTCTCTCGCACTGACACGGACTCTCGATCGCGATTCCGCGACAGAAGGGGGAATGCCATGTGGTTCGCCCTATCCTCTGGGAAGCCGCATCGGGTGGAGGCCAGCGTACCAACGCTTCCCCGATGGCCACGGCCTATCGATGCTCACCGGTTGGACCGCCTCTTTGACCGATTCTTGGAACGCCTGCGCCTGAGGCGCGCGCCCCAGGAGAGACACAGGCAGTCCATACACCACGCTCACGGCCGATAGCCGCGGGCATACCAGGAGCAATCATGACAACCACCTTCGCCCAACTTGGGCTTCCCGACGCGCTTGTGCAGTCCCTTGCACACCGCGGCATCACAGAGCCGTTTCCCGTCCAATCTGCGACGATCCCAGATGCACTCGATGGAAAGGACATCTCAGGCAGAGCACCAACCGGCTCAGGCAAGACACTCGCCTTCGGCCTGCCACTGCTCACACGCGTGGCAAGAGCACAACCACACAAGCCCACAGCACTGGTCCTCGCACCCACACGCGAGCTCGCCGAACAGATCAAGATGGAGCTCGGACCACTCGCCGAAGCCGCGAACCGTTCCATCATCGCCATCTACGGCGGTGTCAGCTATATCCCCCAGAAAAGGGCATGCCAGCAAGGTGTCGACGTCCTCGTCGCCACACCGGGAAGGCTCGAAGACCTGATCGACCAGAGGATCATCGACCTGTCTGCTGTTGACATCGTCGTCGTGGACGAAGCAGACCGGATGGCCGATATGGGCTTCCTCCCTGCAGTGCGACGCATCCTCGATCAGACCCAGGGAAAGCGTCAAACACTCTTGTTCTCTGCAACGCTCGATGGCGACATCGCGATCTTGTCGCGACGTTACCAGCACAATCCCGTGCGCCACGATGCACCGTCCGTCGAACCCGATGCCGGAGATGCACAGCATCTCTTTTGGGACGTCGAACGCGACCAGCGGCCTCGGCACACGGCACAGATCATCGAAGCCTCTGGGCGATCGATCGTGTTCACCAGGACCCGCCACGGCGCCGACAGGCTTACACGCCAACTCAGAAAGCTCGGCGTCGACGCTGTATCGCTCCATGGAGGGCGATCCCAGAATCAACGGAACCGTGCCATCAAGGAATTCAGCTCCGGACGCGCTCAGGCATTGATCGCCACCGACGTCGCTGCACGCGGCATACATATCGACGCTGTCGGGTCGGTCGTCCACTTCGATCCACCCGCGGACCACAAGGACTACCTGCACCGATCGGGACGCACTGCACGGGCGGGGGCTCCAGGAACAGTCATCAGCCTCGTCACGAAAGACCAACGACGATCGGTGGGGCGCCTGCAGAGGGATCTCGATCTCAACATCGACATCGCCGAACCGTCGCTCACTCCACTGTTCGAGACGCACTTCGCTCTCCCGAACCCCAGACAAGAAGCGAGTACACACCCCAAGGCACCGTCACGCGACCAGCGGGCACCGTCTCATGAGCCGCGAGGCCGCAACAGGCACCCCCGATCGCGGCGCACACGCGACATCGAGCAGCAGAGCATCTACGTCGCCAACCTGCCGTGGTCGTACGCACGGCGTGATGTGCAACGCCTATTCGAACGATTCGGCACAGTGCACAAC
>CAYLIR010000136.1:0-5474 GCA_964383515.1 uncultured Acidimicrobiaceae bacterium | reverse complement strand
CCGCCACCGAGTAGTTGGCCGACTGTATCGGTACCGTTGTGGCACGGGACATCGATCTGAGGGAGCCCCATGGGACCTGCGGTCATGATCATCGGCTTCATCGTGATGATCGTCATTCACGAAGGAGGGCACTTCGTTGCGGCCAAAGCGTTTGGCATGAAGGCAACGGAGGCGTTCTTCGGGTTCGGCCCCAAGCTGTGGTCGACCATCCGTGGCGAGACGGAATACGGGATCAAGGCTGTTCCATTCGGTGGATATGTGCGCATCATCGGCATGAACCCGTTCGAAGAGGTCGAACCAGGCGAAGAAGAGCGCACGTACCGCGCTGCTCCGTTCTGGAAGAAGTCCGTGGTCGTGCTTGCAGGCATCGCTACGCATTTCGTTGTAGCGCTCGTGCTCCTATGGGTCGTCGTCTCGGTATGGGGAACCCTCTCGTTCGACGCGGATGGACAGGTCGAACGAACGACCACGATCGCTGCGGTCAGCGAGTCGCTCCCCGGGTCAGACGAGCCCTCGCCCGCCGTGCTCGCAGGAGCCGAAACGGGCGATGTGATCGTTGCAGTCGACGGAGCACCGATCGCAACCTGGGATGCCTTCAGTACGTTCGCCCGTGAGAACGGCGGCAACACGGTCACGATCACCGTTGTGCGAGACGGCGCCCCTGTCGATCTCGTAGCAACGCTCGCAACGATCGACCGGCCCATCGTCGAGGACAACGAGGTTGTGGTCGACGACGATGGTGAGCCCGTGCTCGAAGCGTCGGGCTTCTTCGGGGTCACACCCGAGCCTGCAATGGACAAGCCGGGCCCCATCGGTGCGATTCCTATCGCGCTCAAGCAGTTCAGTGAGGCCATCGCACAGAGCGTTGCGGGGCTCTGGCAGATGGTCGTCGGATTCCCTGCCCTCGTGCTGTCGCTGTTCGGAGGCAATCAGGAGGTGCTCGAAACCGTGCGCCCGATCAGCCCGATCGGGCTGGTGCGGATCGCTGGGCCTGTCGAATCGTCTCTGCAGCTTCTCGCCCTCGTCAACATCTTCGTCGGTGTGTTGAACTTCGTTCCGCTCTACCCGCTCGACGGCGGCCATTTCGCCGTTGCAGCGTACGAGAGGATCACGGGAAGGGAACCGAACGTGCAGAAGCTGTTGCCCGTTGCTGCCGCCGTGTTCATCTTCATCGTGAGCATCGGCCTCATGGGTGTCTACCTCGACATCTTCAAGCCGATCCAGTAGCGTCGTGAGAATCGGCAGGTCACAGCGGCGAATCCTTTACCCTTGAACGATGGAATCTGAAGCGACGTCATACGAACGACGCACGACTCGCAAGCTGCGTGTCGGTGACATCGAAGTCGGAGGGGGCGCACCCATCTCCGTCCAGTCGATGACAACGACGAAGACCGCGGACGCAGAGGCCACGCTCACCCAGATCTACTCGCTCGCCGCCGCGGGGGCGGACATCGTGCGCGTCACCTGCAACACCCCGGAGGCAGCCGGTGGTATCGCGGAGATGATGCCGAGATCTCCCGTGCCGATCGTTGCAGACATCCATTTCCAGCACTCGCTTGCTCTGGCAGCGATCGAGGCTGGCGTGTCCGCGCTCCGTCTCAACCCCGGCAACATCCGCAAGGAACGGCACATCAAGGATGTTGCCCGTGCAGCAGGTGAGGCGAAGATACCCATCCGTATCGGCGTCAACGCTGGCTCGCTGGACAAGGACCTCCTCGATAGGTTCGGCGGGCCGGTGCCCGAGGCGCTCGTGGCATCGGCGATGCAGGAAGTGAAATACTTCGACGATGTCGGTTTCCACGACGTGAAGATCTCCGTCAAGCACTCCAGCGTCCCATTGATGGTCAACTCGTACCGCTTGCTCGCAGACAGAACGGACTATCCGCTGCACCTCGGCGTCACCGAAGCAGGCCCACTCCCTGGCGGGCTCATCAAGTCGGTGGCTGGCATCGCGACGCTGCTGAGTGAGGGGATAGGCGACACCATCCGGCTCTCCCTCACGGCAGACCCCGTCGAGGAGGCGAGAGCAGGAAGAGCATTGCTCGAGTACCTCGGATTGCGAGAGCGCAGCACGCTCGACTTCATCGCGTGCCCATCGTGTGGAAGAGCGGAGGTCGACGTCATCAAGGTGGCCACTGAGGCCAACGAACGGCTTGAAGAACTCGGATTCCCCATCCAGGTCGCAGTCATGGGATGTGTCGTGAACGGCCCGGGTGAAGCTCGTGAAGCTGATCTCGGCCTGGCTGCTGGCAGAGGTCGTGGCCATCTCTTCATCAGAGGTGAGGTAGTTCGCGTCGTCCCGGAAGCCGACATGGTCGATGCACTCATCGAGGAAGCGAAGCTCCTCGATGCGCAAGGTATCGAGGCCCGCCTTGCTGCCGGAGATGTGCACGCTGCAGACCTCGCCGCAGAAGCGCGTCTCGAGTTGATCTCTCTCCAGGGTGACGCGAACGCGACAGCTGCCCGAAGGCAGGCGGTCGCCGACGTGCTCGATGCTGAGGGCAAGGACTGAGACACCGCTAGCCTCCAGCCGAGCACCCACCCAGGAGCATCGTGCGCTGGTCCCACGCTTTCATCCCCACTCTCCGAGACGATCCAGCAGACTCTGAGGCTGTCAGCCACAAACTGCTCGTGCGCGCTGGCTATGTGCGCCAGCTCATGGCAGGCGTGTACTCGATTCTCCCCCTCGGGCAGCGGGTACGCGCCAAGGTGATCGCGATCATCAGGGACGAGATCGATGCGATCGGCGGACAGGAATTCCTCCTTCCGCAGCTTCACCCGATCGATATCTGGGAGCGCACGGGGCGGATGACCACGATGCAGGACATCATGATGTCCTTCGAGGACAACAGGGGCGCTGCGGTCGTCCTCGGCCCCACGCATGAGGAGATCTTCGCAACCGTTGCGTCCGAGCTGACGTCTTACAAGGAGCTTCCTCAACTGTGGTACCACATCCAGACCAAGTTCCGCGACGAGGCGCGCCCGAAATCCGGGTTGCTCCGCGTACGCGAGTTCACGATGAAGGACTCGTACTCGTTCGACATCGACCGGGCAGGGCTCGACCTGCAGTTCGAGCGGCATCGCCAGGCCTACACGAACATCTTCGAAAAGCTCGGCATGGATGCCTTCACGGTCGAGGCTTCCTCCGGAGCGATGGGAGGCAAGGAGTCCGTCGAGTTCATGGTGGCAAGCGACGTAGGTGAAGACGAGGTGGCACACTGTGCCAGTTGTGGGTACGCGGCGAACCTCGAGAAGGCGACGGCGGCGCTCGAACCGGTCGTCGACCCCGAGGGTGCCGCGACACCCGAACTGTTCGATACCCCAGGCGTGAGGACCATCGCCGATCTCGCCACCTTCCCTGGAGGTGCCGAGGCAGCCCGCCAGATCAAGACGCTCGTCTACATCGTCGATGGGGAGCCGGTACTCGTCCTGATGCGCGGCGACCACGGTCTCCAGGAACAGAAGCTCATGGACACGCTGGGGACGGTCGATGTTCGGCCAGCCGCGTCCGAGGAGATCGTGGCACTGCTTGGTGCCGACGCAGGGAGCCTCGGCGCTGTCGGCGTGAACGGTGTGCGCATCATCGCCGACCATGCCCTCGAAGGCCGCTCATCTATGACGACGGGCGCGAACATCAACGACAAGCATCTGCACAACGTCGACGTGGAACGCGATATCGACGTCACGCAGTGGGCCGATCTACGCGTCGTCGAGGAGGGCGACCCATGTCGGAACTGTGGTGAGTCGCTCGCCACTACCAAGACGATCGAGGTGGGCCACATCTTCAAGCTCGGGACGTTCTACGCCGAACCGCTGGGGCTGTCTGTACTCGACGAGAGCGGGAAGGCTGCACCCATCGTCATGGGCTCATATGGCATCGGCGTGGAACGCAACATGGCTGCCGCCATCGAGGCGAATCATGACGACAAAGGGATCGTATGGCCGATGACGATCGCCCCCTTCCACGTGATCATCACGGTCATACGACCAGATGACCAAGACACGATGTCTGCAGCCGAGTCGTTGTACCGACAACTCGGCGACCATGGCATCGAAGTGCTCCTCGACGATCGCGACGAACGACCCGGCGTCAAGTTCACCGATGCCGAGCTGATCGGTATCCCTCTGCGACTGACCGTGGGGCCGCGAGGTCTCGCTGGAGGCATCGTCGAGCTGTCCGAGCGGCGCAGCGGCACGTCGTTCGACGTGGCATTGGATGAGGCAAGCAACGTCGTTGCCAGCATGGTGGACGCTGCGCTGTGATCTGAGCCAGATTTGCCTGCTGCGAGGTGGACGGGGTCGCTAGTGTTTGGCAAGCAACGCCCTGTGGCTGTTATGATTGCCAAGCGAACCGAGATCTCTGCTGAGGGGTGGGCAGTTGCCCGCCCCTTTCCGTTGGCAGAGTTCTCTTTGGCGTGTAAGGAGTACGGTGAGTAGCGTCGTTCAGAAGCTGTGGGATCGCATAGACCCCTATGTAGCTGCCGAAGGTATCGAACTCGACGATGTCGAGATACTCGGCGGTGGCCAGGTCGTGCGCGTGACCATCGACAGCGAGGACAAGGTTGGCGTCGATCGGATAGCCGAGCTGTCGCGCGGCATCAGCAGGCTCATCGACGCGGACGACCCCTTCACGGGTTCGTACACCCTGGAAGTGTCGTCACCAGGGCTCGAGCGCAAGCTCACAAGGCCACGGCATTTCGAGAAATCGGTTGGCAGACAGGTGAAGGTCAAGACCTTCCGCGAGGTAGAGGACACCAGGGAACACAAGGGGATCATCACAAGGTCCAACGGCACGGGATTCACCGTGGACATCGACGGTCACGAGCGAGAGATCTTGTTCGACGATGTTGCGTCCGCGAGGACGATCTTCGTGTGGGAAAAGGGCGCCCGTCCGGGCAAGAACGTGTAGGAGATACGATGGATTACAACCTGATGGATGCGCTCGACCTGCTCGAACGGGAGAAGGGCGTTCCCCGAGACACGATTCTCGAGGCGCTGGCGAACGCGCTCGTGTCTGCCTACAAGCGCACGCCTGGAGCTGCTGAGGAAGCCAGGGTTACGATCGATGCCGATACCGGTGAGATCATGGTCTACGGTCAGGAGCTCGACGAGGAGGGCAATGTCACCGACGAGTGGCTCGATACGCCCGAGGACTTCGGCAGGATCGCCGCCTCGACAGCCAAACAGGTCATCTTGAAGCGGCTCCGCGACGCCAAGCGTGAGCAGATCTACGACATCTACGAAGGGCGAGAGGGCGACCTCATCACCGGCATCGTCCAGCAGTCCGACCACAGGTACTCCATCCTCGATCTCGGCGATGCTGAAGCGATTCTTCCTGGATCCGAGAAGATCCCATATGAACGCCTCGAGCGTGGCAACAGGGTCAAGGCATGGATCCTGGAGGTGCGCGGTGAGGGCAAAGGCCCCCAGATCGTCGTGTCCCGAAGCCACCCAGAGTTCATCAGGGCACTGTT
>CAYLIR010000135.1:0-5482 GCA_964383515.1 uncultured Acidimicrobiaceae bacterium | reverse complement strand
GCTGTCCAATGGCAGAACCAGCATATGGTGCGTACATCTGGAGAGCAGCAGAGTCGCCAGCCGAAGCGTTGACGACGACCGTGTACTCAAGGGCGCCTGCACGATCGAGCGTATCGACGACCTCGGCCACGGTCGAGTTCTTCTGACCGATGGCGACGTAGACGCACTTGACCCCCAGGCCCTTCTGGGCGAGGATCGTGTCGACGACGATCGCGGTCTTGCCCGTCTGACGGTCGCCGATGATCAGCTGGCGTTGGCCACGGCCGATCGGCGTCATCGCATCGATCGCCTTGATGCCGGTCTGTAGCGGCTCAGACACCGGCTGGCGTTCGACAACCGAAGGCGCTTGCGTCTCGAGCAGGCGCGTCTCGGTTGCGTTGATGTCGCCTTTTCCATCGATCGGGTTCCCAAGGGGGTCCACGACCCGCCCAAGGAGTTCGTCTCCGACGGGAATCGAGAGAACCTTGCCGGTCGAACGAACCTCGTCGCCTTCTTCGATGCTCGACGCATCGCCCAAGATGACGGTTCCAATGGAATCCTCATCGAGGTTGAGCGCCACGCCGAGCAGCCCTCCTGGGAACGCAAGCAGTTCGGAGGCCATGGCGTTCGGCAGGCCGGCAACCCGCGCAACGCCATCGCCGACGGATAGGACATATCCCATCGTCTCCGATTCCAGCGAGGGCTCCCAGCCCTCGAGATTGGACCGGAGCGCTGCAGCGATATCCCCGGTGTCGAGTGTGAGTTCAGCCATCGTGCATCAGCCCCATTGCTCTCGAAGCTCTTCGAAACGGCCCTTGACCGTCCCGTCGAGCACGGTGTCTCCAACCTTCGCGACCGCACCGCCGATGACGGACGGGTCGACGATGACCTTGACCTGAACCTGCTTGCCTGTCGCTTTCGACAAGGCAGCAGCGAGCCGATCCAACTGATCGGGATCAAGATCAAGGGGAGCGCGTACTTCTGCGACCACCTTGCCTTCAGCCTCTGCCGCAAGCGCGGCGAGTCTCTTTGCTATGTCATCGAGGTGCTTCGCCTGGCCTGCGGCGACCAGGAACGTGATCGCTGCCACCGTGACCTTCGATGCCCGAGCACCCAGAAGGTCATCGATGATCCCCTGCTTGCGCTCCTGGGGGATCCTGTGGTCTGCGAGCGTGTCGATCAGTTCGGCATTGCCGCTGAGGGCCATCGCCGCACTGAAGATCTCATCAACGATGCCCTCGCCCTCCGCAGATGCGATATCGAGCAAGGCAGCCGCATATGCATCGACGCTGCTCGCCGTAGCGGTCTCGATCGCCATCAGCTAACGCACCCCGCCGAGCTCGTCGATATAGCGATCGACCAGGGCACGCTGGGCGTCAATATCGAGGCTCGATTCGACGACGCGTTCGGCGACCTCGATGGATAGGTCTGCAACCTGGCGGCGCAGTTCCGCTGCCACACGCTCTCGCTCTGCCACGATCTCTTCGTGTGCGCGGGCCTTGATCGCTTCGGCCTCTGCCTCAGCACGTTGGATGATGTCCGCTTTGACAGCTTCACCCGCATCACGGGCGTCTGCGACGATCTTGGCTGCTTCCTCCCGCGCCCCAGCAACCTGCGCCTGGTAGTCGGTGAGCAGGACTGCGGCCTCTTCTTTGGTCTTCTCGGCTGCTTCCAGCCTGGATTTCACTTCGTCCTGACGAGCCTGCAACGTCGTCTTGAGGGCAGGCAGAGCGAACTTCCATACGACCAGGAAGATGATGATGAACGCGATCAGGCCAGCGATGAGCTCCTCGGGAGCAGGCAGGAGAAGGTCGATGCCCCCTGATTCCCCTTGCGAAGCCGTTGCCGCCTCGGTCGCCAGGATCACGTTCAGTGCCGAATTCATGAACATCAGCTAAGCGATGAAGAACAGAACGAAGCCGATGAGCGCAAGGGCCTCGGTGAAGGCGATGCCCAGGAACATCGTCGTTCGTGCGAGCCCGGCTGCCTCAGGCTGGCGTGCCATCGCCTCGATTGCGCTACCTGCGACGATACCGATGCCGATACCGGGGCCGATGGCTGCAAGGCCATAGCCGATGAGGGCGATAGCCCCTTTGAGTTCTTCCATGAATGGATCCTTCCGTGCCTAGTGCTCTGGGTAGAGAGATGTTTGAACGTATACAGCTGACAAGAGAGTGAATATGTATGCCTGGAGCATGATGACGACGATCTCGAAGATGAAGATGCCGAGTCCCATGACGTACCAGGCGACACCGATCCCTGCGCGGGCGCCGATATCGCCGACGCTGGAGATGAACACCCAGCCGGACACCAACAAGAGCGTGAGCATCAGGTGCCCTGCCACGAGGTTGGCGAAGAGCCGGACGGCCAGCGTGAGCGGGCGCAAGATCAGGATCGAGAAGAACTCGATGAGGCCAACCAACGGACGAAGGAACACGGGTACCGTCGTCGGCCAGATGATGCCGAGGAAGTAACGCAAACCTTGCCGCTTGATGCCGGCGAACAGGAACACGACCCAGGTGACCACCGCAAGCATTACCGGGAGTGCCATACGGGACGTCACAGGGAAGTTGACGAACGGTGTCACCTCGTACAGATTGCCGAAGAGCACGAAGAGGAAGACCGTCAAGAGCCACGGTGCGTACTTGGCTCCCTCCTCACCGATGATCTCGGTAGCGATCCCATCACGTACGAACAGGACGAGCGATTCGACCGCAGCCTGGAACTTGCCGGGGATGACAGACTTCTTGTGGAGACCGAAGAACAACAAGGCGGACACGATCACAGCGATGCCGAGGATGAGGAAGACGGTCCGTGTGATCGGGAATCCAGCCACGTGGAACATCGCCTGCCTGAACTCGAACAGCTCGTTGACGTTGTCCGGTGCGCAGATGATGTCCACTGACGGATCACACGACGCACTCGCGAGAATCAGCTCCACTCCAAGTCCTTTCGTGCTCCTCTGAGCATCGCAATCGTTTCGAGAATCAGCAGTACCAAGAACGCCGCGATCGCCGCGACGCCCAGCGCTCTTCGGTCGACTTCGAACACCGACGCCACCACCAGCATCGAGATCGTGATGAAGCCGAGCCTCACAAAGAATCCGAACAACGCGGCGACATGATACGCCTGCATGGATATTGTCGCAGCCTTCGAGAGCAACCAGCCCGAAAGCAGGAAGTTCAAGGCGATCACGACGACACCGATCGTTGCAGAGAATGCACCGAGATTCCCCCTCCACAGCCATGCTGCGCCGATGATCACTGGCCCAACCACGAGAGCCCGCACCACGATGCTGCGTGCCATGATCGCTTCGACGTTGTCGGCGACAGGGAAGGGCTGCCGGTATGCCTCTGCGGCTGCGGCATCAAAGTCCATTGCGGATCCTGATCGCTTCACGGGCTTGTTCTTCGATCGTCTCAGAATCTGCCCACATCCTGCGGAATCCGGCATAGGCGGCGACGAGAATGAGCGCGACGACGAAGACCGGGGAGGTTCCGAGCCATGCATCGAGACCGAGGCCGATGAGCAGGCCCGCTACGATAGACGCAAAGAGATCGCCAGCAGCGGACCACCCGCGAATCAAATCACCCCTGTGGGTGGAGGTTTTCAAGATCGGAACCCTCGTTGACGTCGTCGGTACGCCGCAAATATAGACGATATGGGGTGTGAACGCCACCCGGCGGGCAGCACGCGTTCCAGCGCTTCGCCTAGACGTAACCCTTGAATTCTCCGGGATACGCCGGGTACGCCGAGATCAGGTTCGAAACGGTCGTTGCAGCCTTCCTGAGAGCGGCGTCGTCGCTGCGATTGCGCAAGATATCAACGATCACACGGCCGAGGGTCACCATCTCAGCCTCCTGCATCCCAGCGGTCGTGACCGCAGGTGTGCCGATCCTGACACCCGACGTGACAAACGGCGATCGGGGATCGTAGGGGATGGCGTTGCGGTTGAGGGTGATACCCATCGTGTCGAGGAGCGTTGCTGCTTCCTTGCCCGTCAGATCCGCATCGAGTGAGCGCAGGTCCGCCAGGAACATGTGGTTCTCCGTGCCGCCGGAGATGACGCGCAGCCCCTCGTCGATGACCGTTGCAGCGAGTGTTGCGGCGTTGGCGACGATCTGTGCGGCGTATGTGGCGTACTCGGGTGACGCTACCTGCTTGAAACAGAGTGCCTTTCCTGCGATCTGATGGTTGATCGCACCGCCCTGTACCCCAGGGAAGACGGACTTGTCGATGGCCTTCGCGTACTCGGCCGTCGACAAGATGAGCCCGCCGCGTGGACCGCGCAAGGCCTTGTGCGTCGTCGCCGTGACGATGTGAGCATGCGGGACGGGGCTCGGATGCGCCCCGCCTGCGATGAGGCCGATGATGTGCGCTGCGTCGACGAGGAGGACGGCCCCGACCTCGTCTGCGATGGAGCGAAACTCTGCCCAATCGATGATCCGCGAGTAGGACGAGTACCCGGCCACGATCATCTTGGGCCTGTGCTCCTTGGCGAGTGCGCGCACGTTGTCGAGGTCGATGTACTCGGTCTCCTCATCGAGCCCGTAGGCGACGAAGTTGAAGAGCCTGCCCGAGAAGTTGACCTGCGACCCGTGAGTGAGGTGGCCCCCCTGATCGAGCCGCATGCCGAGGATGGTGTCTCCGGGTTCGAGAACGGCGAGGTAGGCCGCCATGTTCGCCTGGGAACCCGAATGTGCCTGAACGTTGGCGTGCTCCGCGCCGAATACGGCCTTCGCCCGGTCGATGGCAAGGGTCTCGATCTCATCGATCACCTGGCAGCCCTCGTAATATCGCCTCCCCGGATAGCCCTCTGAATACTTGTTCGCGAGCACAGAACCGACGGCTTCCATCATGGCGTACGACACGAAGTTCTCAGATGCGATGAGTTGGATGTGGCTGCGCTGACGCTCAACATCCCGACCGATGAGTTCGGCGAGCGTTGGATCTGCCTGGGCAAGGCTGGTCATCTCTGTCATGCGGGCTCCTCACAAGGTGATGGGATATGCAGGAACGGTAACAGCACACCGCCGCATGGAGAATCCGATGGCCGCACCAGTTCGGTCAGCGGCCTATTTCTCTGCGACGATCTCGCTTCCTCGGTCGTAGAGACGATCCGCTACCCCGAGCGCTGGAAGGGGGACGAGCGGAGCGATCAGGCCATACGCCGTCACATCGACCCCGAGAACGAACAGCACGATGCCAACAGCGGCTGCCATTGCAGCGAACCGCGCGAGGTTCCTGTTCGTGTCCCCGGTCGGGGCAAGGGCACGCGCTCCGCCAGCACCTATCGCCGCAACAGGTGCGGCTGCAAGAACCCAGCCAGCACCGGTCACTTGCGCGAACGCAGCAAGGGCTGAACGGCGGTGCGGGCGGTTTCCGGCCCGGAAAACACACCGGCGGCCAGGCCGCCGGTGAGCGCCGCACCGAGAGCCGCGGTGTCCGCAAAATCGAGAACGCGTAAAGGCCGTTCGAGAACGGACGCGCGAATCCGGTTCCA
>CAYLIR010000134.1:0-5486 GCA_964383515.1 uncultured Acidimicrobiaceae bacterium | reverse complement strand
CCGGGCATCGGTGGTCACTGACAATGCAGGTGACACGATCACGTCGATGTCCGTGCTCTCTGGCGGTGTTCGCCTCGTCGTTGCAAGCGAGGATGCCGAACAGGCCGCTGCAATCCTCGCCCAGCGTTTCGGCATGGATGAAGTCGAGGAAGCCGAAGAAGCCACTGACCGTGCCGGAGATGCTTCGACCACCTGACGATCGCACGCGCTGGTGGGCGGTGCGCTCAGGTGCGGTTCCGGCCAGCCCGCAAGAGCAACACGCCAAAGAGGAACGGGATGAACGTGATCACGACCCCACCGGCCAACAGCTCCCCGATCGGTGTAGCCGAAGATGGGGCGCCTATGAGCAACAACAGCCACACAACGGCCACGAACGCCAAGACGGCTTTCCCAAGCAACCGGACACCGCCACCAGAGCGCTGTTCCGATCCGGAACTCACGTCGGAGGCCGGGGCCGGACCTGATGCTCCGCGAGAACGCCGGCTGGGCACTTGGAGATGCTCCTGATGCAGGCTCTCGACGCGCCGCATGCGTCCTGGCGTGCCAGGTTGCCGCATTGACCCTGCAGGGGGTGCTGGCGCACTCGGCGGAACGACAGGTGCCGGCGTAGCCGGTTCGTCGTCAGCCATGGAAAAATCGACACCCCCTATCGACAAGCCATGTTCACTGAGATCCTGATCCACCTTCGACAGGACGTCTTGGTCTGAAAGGCGCGCGGACTCCTTCGCCCGCCGGATCAACTCGTCGCTACTGGGATACTCTCTCGCCATACATCCAGTGTACTCGCTCGTACCGTCTGGTACCAGGCTCCACGCTCTCGTGCTGCCTGCATCCCAGTCGTATGCAGGTGGCGCGTTGCGGCTGTGGAACGACATCCTTGGAGCACGCGCCAGCAGCCATGATCAGTTGTCGTCACAGCCCGTCACCGAGCACCCACGCGACATCAACGCGGGTCCGTGAACAAGCCGTCGGGGATGTCGACGGTGATGGATCGGTTCACGACGTCAACCGAGGGCACCAAAGCCTCGACGAACGGGATCTCGGCTCGTGCACCGTCGGCCCGCACGACAACGAGCCGATCTTGGGCGCCAGCAGCGATGGCCTCGACGACCTCACCGACCGAAGAGCCCGAACGATCCACAACACCACATCCGACCAGGTCTTCCGGCCACCACTCGTCGGCGGCGAGTTCGCGACGCTCGGACGCATCCGTGACCAGTTGTACGCCTCTGAGGGCCTCTGCCGCATCGCGGTCGTCGACGTCGACGAATCGCACACGCAAGTCACTCCCCAGCGGCTCGACTGCGCGTACCGTGAGACGCGCAGGCGCATCCTGATCCGTATCGTATGATGCACCCGGAATCAACCGCTCAGCTGCATCCTGGACGAGTCCGCGAACCACGACATCCCCGCGGATTCCGTGCGCCCTGCGCACGTATCCCACGGGGATGACCGTATCACCTACGTTGGCCATGGAACCGCGCTCGCTTCAGTCGAGGAAGTCGACCTCCACCGCGAGGCCTTCTTCGTCTCCGGCAGCTCCGGAAACGTTGCGGATGGCGCGGGCAACCCTTCCCCGTTTGCCGATCACACGACCCATATCGCTCTTGGCTGTGCGCACCTCTGCAACGACGGCGTCTGGGCCATCGGGGACGACGCTCACTTCTATGGCATCTGCATCGTCAACGATCTCGGATACGACGTACCTGACTACTTTCTCGACGATCTCACCCTGGCTCATGATTCTTCCGAACTCTCGACGACTCCGACAGCTTCCGTGGTTCCTGCATCAGCGGCCTTCGCCACAGCGTCATCGACGATGGCTTCGGCGGTCTCTGTGGCCTCTGCTACGTCTTGGGCTGCCTCTTTGGCTGCATCGTGAGCGATCTCTTCGACAACCGCCTCGGCTCGCGGCTCTGGCGCGTCCTGAGGCGCATCGCTCCCGATGGTGTGGATGTCTCCCCTCGCGACCCGGAACTGTGTCCACGCACCGGAGATCTCAAGAAGCTTCTGAGCGCGTTCGGTGGGCTGAGCACCGACGCGCAACCAATGGAGAGCGCGTTCGTTGTCGATCTCGACCACCGAGGGGTTCTGCTTCGGATCGTAGAAACCGAGTTGCTCGATGTACTTGCCGTCGCGCTGTTTCCGTGAATCCATCACGACAACGCGGTACGACGGCTGCTTCTTCTTGCCAAGCCGCGTCAGGCGGATCTTGACTGCCATCTGTCACCTCTTCTTGTAGCGCCGTGGCATCCCGGGCATATCGAGCCCAGGTATTGGGCTCTTCCCCGATGACATGGCTTTCATCATCTTCTGTGCTTGCGAGAACTGTTTGAGGACGCCGTTGACATCCTGCGGCTTCATTCCTGACCCCGCTGCTATGCGGCGTTTGCGACTGCCGTTGATCATCTTCGGGTTTCGGCGCTCCCCCGGGGTCATCGACCTGATGATCGCCTCCACACGGTCGAGTTGTTTCTCGTCCACCTGGACATCGCGCAGGGCAGAACCTGCGCCAGGGAGCATACCAATGAGCTGTTGCAATGGTCCCATCTTCTTGAGCTGTTGGAACTGGTTGAGGAAGTCTTCGAGGTCGAAGGTGGAGTCGAGCATCTTCTTGGCGGCGCGTTCGGCTTCCTCTTGGTCGTAGTTCGCCTCAGCGATCTCGATGAGCGAGAGGACATCACCCATGCCGAGGATCCTCGAAGCCATCCGGTCGGGGTGGAACACGTCGAGATCGTTGATCGTCTCGCCCGTGCCGACGAACTTGATCGGGACTCCCGTGACCTCTCTGGCCGATATCGCAGCGCCGCCGCGGGCATCTCCGTCGATCTTGGTCATGATCAGGCCCGTGATGTCGGTGTATCGGCTGAAGCCTTCCGCTACGTTCACCGCTTCCTGCCCCGTCATCGCATCGACGACGAGCAGGGTCTCGTCCGGGTTCGCCGCTTTCCGGACCGCGGCGAGCTCCTTCATCAGATCCGTATCGATCTGCAAGCGGCCTGCGGTGTCGACGATCACGACGTTCGCTCGCTCATCACGCGCCGCACGCATCGCTGCCTTGACGACCTTCGGAGCCTTGGACCTGCGCTCGACGTGCACAGGCACACCGATCTGCTTGCCGAGCGTTTCGAGCTGCTCGATCGCCGCGGGGCGCTGGAGATCGGCAGCAACCAGCAAGGGGCGTTTTCCTTTTCCCTTGAGGTGCTGTGCGAGCTTCGCTGCCGTGGTCGTCTTGCCCGAGCCCTGGAGTCCCACCATCAGGATGACGAGTGGAGGCGCCGCAGGTCGCACGAGCGGCACGGAGTCCTCACCGAGCGTGACGATGAGCTCCTCGTGCACGATCTTGATGACATGCTGACCGGGCGTGAGGCTCTTCATCACCTCGGCACCGACCGCCCGTTCCTTGACCCGAGCGATGAAGGTCTTGACCACCTTCAGGTTCACATCTGCTTCGAGGAGAGCGATGCGCACCTCGCGCAGCGCGACGTTGACATCGTCTTCCGTGAGCCGCCCCTTGCTGCGGAGCTTGTCGAAGATGCCGCCAAGGCGCGCGGAGAGGGAATCGAACATGGGCGGGAGTCTACCTGCCACAACCACCATGAGTTCGGCGCGCCAGGCCCCACGTCGACAGTGTCGGCTAGTCTGTCCGTATGAACCTCACCGTCATCGACCATCCACTCACCCGTCACTACCTCACCGTCCTACGGGACAAGGAAACGAAGCCTCAGGCGTTCCGAGCAGCAGCGAGAGGCCTCACCTACACCCTCGTCATCGAAGCCACGAAACGACTCCCTCTGCGGCAGTTCACGATCGAGACACCGATGGAGCCGACCACGGGATATGCCGTCGACAGCGTGGTCGCCGTGCCGGTCCTCCGTGCGGGCCTTGGCATGCTCGACGCCGTCCTCGAAACGATTCCCGACGTACGGGTCGGCTTCGCAGGCGTTGCCCGCAACGAAGAGACCGCCGAGCCCCAGGAGTACTACGCCAGACTCCCGGACCTCTCCGATGCGTCCGTCCTGATCTGCGAGCCGATGCTCGCCACGGGCGGATCGCTGTCGTGGGCGGTGGACAAGGTCAAGGGCTCTGGAGCCACGTCGATCACCTGCCTATGCGTCGTCACGGCGCCAGAGGGCGTGAAACGCATGTACGAGGATCACCCCGACGTACGGATCATCGCTGCAGCCCATGACAGGGAACTCAATGAGGATTTCTACATCGTCCCCGGACTCGGCGACATGGGCGACAGGCTCTTCGGAACACAGTGATGTCTGCAGGGGCTGTCTCCGGCGACGATTTCACCGAGGCTGTGGTCACCGTCATCGACGCCATACCAGCAGGCAATGTCTGCACCTACGGCGAGGTTGCACAAGAGTCGGGGTACCCGGGTGCGGCGCGTGCCGTCGGCAACCTGCTGCGCACGATCCCGGGCCTGCCGTGGTGGCGTGTCATCACCTCCACCGGCAGGCTCGTTCCGGGCAAGGAGACAGAACATGCACGACTCCTACGGGCAGAGGGAGTCAGCATCACGAACGGTAGAGTCACGATGGGAGGATGGACATGAGCTACTCGATGGTCGAACTCATTCGTGTCAAACGAGACGGAGGTGAGCTCTCTGCCGATGAACTCGCGTGGATCATCAGCGAGTACACGGCTGACGCTATCCCGGACTACCAGTTGTCCGCCCTCTTGATGGCGATCCTGTTCAACGGCCTCACGACCAGCGAACTGGCAGCCTGGACGAAAGCCATGCTCCATTCCGGCGAGGTACTCGACCTTGCCTCCGTGCCAAAGCCCAAGATCGACAAGCACTCCACGGGCGGCGTTGGGGACAAGATATCGATCCCCCTCGCCCCCATCGTCGCTGCATGCGGGGTAGCCGTGCCGATGATGTCGGGCCGCGGTCTCGGGCATACAGGTGGCACGCTCGACAAGCTCGAGTCGATTCCCGGTTTCAACGTGCTGATCCCTCCGTCCGAGTTCCCCACCCAGCTCATGGAGATCGGCATGGTGATGGTCGGTCAGACAGAGACCCTCGTACCTGCCGACAGGCGCATCTATGCACTCCGGGACGCGACGGCGACCGTGCCGTCTGTCCCGCTGATCTCATCGTCGATCATGTCGAAGAAGCTCGCCGAGGATCTCGACGGCCTCTTGCTCGATGTCAAGGTTGGAAGCGGCGCGTTCATGAAGACGCTTCCGGACGCGCAAGAGCTCGCCACCACGATGGTCAGCCTTGGCGAGGCATATGGCACCCCGGTCACCGCGATCCTGACGAACATGGACCAGCCGCTCGGCAGGGCGGTCGGCAACGCCAATGAGATGGTCGAGTCCGTCGAGGTGCTGCAGGGGGCTGGCCCGCCCGACGTTCGGGAACTGACCTTGCGCTTTGCCGCAGAGATGCTCGTTCTTGCACGACTTGCGGATGCAGGATCGGCTCGCACGATGGCCGAAGACGCCGTCGACTCAGGTGCTGCACTCGATGT
>CAYLIR010000133.1:0-5507 GCA_964383515.1 uncultured Acidimicrobiaceae bacterium | reverse complement strand
GCCTTGCTGATGGCAGACGCAGGCATCATCGTGTTCGCTCCGCTGATCAGCCCGTATGCAGCTGGCCGGGCAGCCGTGGCACGCCGGCACGCTGATGCTGGCATAGCGTTCTACGAAGTCCACATCGCAACGCCGCTCGACGTGTGCGAGAACCGCGATACGAAGGGGTTCTATGCACGTGCACGTGCCGGTGAGATCTCAGACTTCACGGGCATCAGCGCCCCGTATGAAGCTCCCACAGACCCAACGATCTCGATAGACACGTCCCAGACATCACTCGACGATGCCGTGGCACAGGTACTCGACATGGTCGGTATCGCGCCGCTGCTGAACGAGGCGTAGCACCTCCACCGAGCCTCCAGCGCTGGATGACCCGCACCACGGCACACGCACCCCCAACCCGGCTGCCGACGGCTCGCGGCTGGTAGTAAACGCGTACATGCGCGTGAATCGAGATACTCTTCCAAGCAGTGTCTTCACGTCCAACCGCGCCCGTGTTCCCCATCGTTGCTTTCGTGCAGCGACGCAGTCGCGCCCAGAAGCGCATCGCCATAGGGGTTGTCGCCCTCCTGGCTCTCGTGTGGCTCGCACGATTCGCCGCATCGACGATGCTCGACAAGTGGTGGTTCGACACCGTCACCACCGCCCCCGTGTGGGTGAACCGCCTCACCGGCCAGATCGTGCTCGCTATCGCAGCAGGTGTGATCTCCGGCATCGCCTTCGGTGCATCAACGTACCTCGGGCTGAGCACCGAACCGGCGCCGGACAACGGCCCGAACCGCGTCGTCACCCGCTACCGGCAACGCATGGGGCCGGCTCACAGGTGGCTCCTCATCGCCGTCGCCGTGTTCCTCACCCTGCGGATCGCCTCGGCTGCGATGGACCAGTGGCAAACCTGGCTGCTGTTCCTCAACAGCCGAACCCTCGGCGTCCAGGCTCCGGAGATCGGCTTCGACCTCTCCTATCACCTCTTCAAGCTGCCGTTCCTCACCGTCGCGTTGCGCTGGATCAAGCAACTCCTCATCGTGTCGATCGTGATCGCTGCTGCCGGGTTCCTCGCCAACGGCGCTCTGCGGCTCCCCGGGAGGGGACGTCAATCGTCGCGTCGGGCTATCGGCTATCTCGCCCTCCTCGGCGCTCTGTTCGCACTCACACAGGCCGCGTTCTACCTGCTCGTACAACGCCCGAGCCTCGCTACGAACCGCAATGGGGCCTTCGACGGGCCAGGTTTCACCGAACTGAACGTGATCAGCCCTGTCCTGGTCCTGCTCGCCGTCGCGGCGCTCATCACCGCCACAGCCGCTGTATACGGCATCTGGAGCGGCCGCTGGCGCCCGACCCTGGTGTCCGTCGGCGCATGGTCGATCCTGTACGTCCTGGGAATGTGGCTGGTCCCCTTCCTCGTCCAAACGCTCGCCGTGAAACCAGCCGAGGCCGAACGCGAACTCCCGTTCATCGCCCACAACCTCGAAGCGACCCAGACGGCGTACCGACTCGACGCAGTCGATACCACATCACAGCCCTACGCCGACGGATTGGTCACCGCCCCCACCCCGGAAGTGGAACACATCATCGACCAGGTTCCCGTGTTCGCTGCGAACCAACTCGCCAAGCCGCTCCAGGTGCTCGAAGGCACCACGGCGACACGGATCACCGACGTCGACCTCGACAGGTACACGATCGACGGTGAGCGCCGCCCCGTCATGGTCGCAGCGCGCAACGCGAACCGGGCGGATCTGCCAGAAGGCGGGTGGGTGCAGACGCACCTCGTGTACACGCATGGCAATGGTGTGGTCGCGGTGCCAGCCGACTCGGCCGCTCCCGACGGGCGTCCCGATGTCGATGCCCTCGCGAACGCGTTCGCACCCGAACGCTCAGAACTCTACTTCGGCGAGGGGCTGGCGAACTGGTACGCGATCGTCGGGACCAAACGTACCGAGCAGGGGGGTGCCCGTTTCGATGCCGACACCGGGATCCCGCTCTCAGGGACCTGGAATCGTCTCATAGCGTCAATCGGCCTTGGCGACATCGAACCCCTCACCTCCGCTGAGCTGACATCCGACTCACAGTTGCTGTACCGCAGAGCGGTCAAGGAACGGCTTGCGATGGTCGCACCGTTCGCGACCTTCGATGCTGAGGCATACCCCGTCGTAGAAGACGGCCGCATCACCTGGATCGTCGACGGCTACACGCGTTCGGCAACCTACCCGTACGCACAGTTCGCAACAGCTGCGGACAAGCCGAAGAACGGTGCCCTGGCACACAAGTCGTTCAACTATCTCCACGGGTCCATCAAGGCAACGGTCGATGCGTATGACGGCACCGTCCATCTCTACGAGACCGAGGTCGGTGGCGCCGAAGATCCGATTCTCGAAACGTGGGATCGGATCTTCCCCGGCCTCATCGAACCGATAGCGAACATGCCCGCATCGCTGCGATCCCACCTGCTCTACCCACCGGACCTGCTCACCGTCCAAACCTCCCTACTCGGGCGCTACCACGTCACGGATCCAGAGACACTCTTCAACGGCTCGGATCGCTGGTCGATCAGCGTGGCACCCGGCGCGGGCGTGGCACAGGAGTCCCCAGGGGTGAGCCGTGCCGTGACCCTGTTCCTCCCCTCCTCAGGTGATGCCCAAGGAGACTGGGTCGCCATCCGGCCATATGGGCCAGGCGCCTCCTCGAACGCAGCAGCGAACAGGGACATCCTCGCGGCGTTCGCCGTTGCGAACCATGACGATGCTGAGCACCTGACCCTCGTGCGGATAGAACCGAGGGCGGGAAGGCAAGTGTCGAGCCCGCTGGTCGCACAGAGCGCCATCGACACCGACCCAGACCTCGCAAGGTCGTTCACACTGCTGAACGCCAACGGCTCGGCAGTCCAGTTCGGCCCGATGACACCGCTCCCCCTCGACGGTGCGATGGTGTGGGCGAGGTCGATCATCGTGACGGGCACTGCTGGCACGACCGCACCGAAACTCAACAGCATCACCGCCGTTTCGAACGGGATCGTCGGCCAGGGCTCTTCCACATCAGAAGCTGTCGAGAGCACGCTCCAAGCAGCCCGCTGAAGGTTCGCACCTACCCAGCTACGACGCTACAGAAGACTCGTACATCTCGATGATCTCGTCGGGCGTGCCGTCGGCCTGCAGCTCTCCCTTCTCTATCCAGATGACGCGTTCACACTTGTCTCTGATGTCGCGCATCGAATGGCTGACGAGCAGCAGCGTTCCCGCACCCTCGAGCATGGCCTTGATACGTTTGGCTGATTTCCTCTTGAACGCCTCGTCGCCCACAGCGAGTGCTTCGTCGATCAGCAGGATCCTCGGGCGAACAGACGTCGCCACTGCGAAATGCAGCCGGGCTTTCATCCCGGACGAGTAGCTGCGCAGTGGCCTGTCGAGCGCCTCACCGAGCGCGGTGAACTCGCCGATCTCCTCGATGACATCCTGAACCTCGTCTGCCGACATCCCAAGAGCCATGCAACCGAGGCGTATGTTCTTCCATCCTGTAGCTGAGGGGAGCAGCACCGCCCCGACGCCGAGCAGCTTGGGCTCTGCAGACACGAGTATGTCTCCGGCGGTTGGGGGAACGAGCCCGGCCATCGCGGCGAGCAGCGTCGACTTGCCTGACCCATTCGATCCGATGATCCCGACCGATTCGCCTTCGCCGACGTCGAAGCTGATCCCGCGAACGGCCTGCACGATCCGTCTCCCGGTCCCCGTGTGCTTGACGAGTCGCTCTCGCAGGGCCGCACGCCTGTCTTCGAATATCTCGTAGTCGACGTACAGGTCATCGACGCGGATCGACAGCGGAGTGCTCATGCTCGCCCGTAGCGCCACTCGGCAGCGCGGAAGTACCTGAACCCGAACACGAGCAGCCCGAAGGCGATGCCGACACTCACGAGGGACGCGTTGACGTTGATCGGTGTGCCCAGGAAGACCCACCGGTACATCTCGAGAATGCGCAGTATCGGATTCAGTGACACGGCGGTCTTGACCCATCCGTCGACACCCTTTGCGAGGAAGCTCTCGATCGGGAACATCACCGCAGAGCCGTACTGCAGCAGGCGAAACAGGAAGGGGATGATCTGCTGGATGTCGCGGAAAGCCTCGTTGAGCCGCGCTGCGATGAAGGATCCACCGAGGTTCAGCGCGCTGTGGATGACGACGATCACGGGCAGGAGCAGCAACCGACGTGACAAGCCAACGCCCGAGAGCACCGTGAATCCGGCGATCAGGGTCAACTCGATCCCGAATGTGACGACGCGGCTGAACACGACCGACATGGGGAGTAGCGCCCTCGGGAACTTGATCGCCCTGATGAGGCCTTTGTTCGAGGAGATCGAGGTTGCGCCACCGAGCACGGAACTCGAGGTCAGCCGAAAAGCGAATACGCCAACGGTGAGCCAGAGCAGGAAGTGATCGATCCCCTTGTCCGCCTTGAGGAGCACGCCGAACACGAGAAAGTACACCGCAACGCTCAGCAATGGGTTCGCCAGATGCCATATGTTCCCGAGCAACGTCGTCTTGTGCTGGGTTCTCAGCTCCTCAAGGGGAACGGCAACGGCGAAATCTCGCCGGTCCCACATCTCCATGAGATACTCGCGCGTCGATACCTGTGCGTTGACAGAGGTCAGAGCGGAAGTGTCTCGGTCTTTGTCCATGCTATGGCGCCTCTCGTGGACCGCGAACAAGCCGAAACACTACCAGCGGCTCGCTCGTAGAGGCGGCCCGAGCACCGGTACCGCAGCCGAAACCGGCCGAGATGCACACACCACAGAATCGCTTACTCTGTGCTGTATGGATGCATCACAACGCTGGGAGACAGAGGCACTGCGCTCGGGCCACCGCTCCCGTGTTGCGCCCCCCCGACCTTCAGGGAAACGACAGTCCGGCACGAAACGGACGACAGGCCTGCATGCAGGATCGCCGTTCATCACCCTCAAGGAAGCCGAGGCTGCAACCGGGATTCCCTCCAACACCGTGCGCAAGTGGGCACGCAAGGGAGCGATCCCTTCCTACCTCGAGTCCGACGGCGAGTTCGCGTTGCGCATGGTGGACCTCGACGCCGTGATCGTGCGGGCCCACGAACTCGGCAGGAAGACGACGGGAACAGCCGACACCGCGGACACGGGCACAGGTCGCGCGTCGAACAGGCTGACCGACCAGGAGGAACCCGCTCCGCACCCCGATGGTGACACCAGCGACGTGACACAGGACGATCCCAGAAACCGCAACGACGGTACCCCCGCAAGTCCTGAGGGCACACTGATCGTGCCGCTCGACGCATGGAACAAGATGCTCAACCAGCTCGGCAACCTGCACGAAGCAGGCCAGCAGCTCGCCGAAGCTCGTGAGCGGGCTGCGAAAGCCGAGACCGAGGCCACGTTCCTACGGGAACGACTCGCTGAGCTCCGTCAGGAGACAGCGATCGCACCTCCTCAGACAGCAACGACGATCCACGATGGATCCGAGGCTGGGGTCGTGGCGGCGGCCGACGACGAG
>CAYLIR010000132.1:0-5521 GCA_964383515.1 uncultured Acidimicrobiaceae bacterium | reverse complement strand
GGTTTCGAGCACGATCTCGGGGAGCGACTCGAGGCCGTGCGTGTTCGGCTGGAAGGGTCGCCTCCGTGGGATGAGATCGGCCGTGCTGGTGTGCAGCGCACCTACATGCGGGGGAGAGATGGCTTCGCGATGGCGTACTCCTACGGCACTTCAGATCGGTTCCACGCATGGCGAAAGGAGGTCAAGTACCTCCGCCACCAGCTCGAGGTGCTTGCGGAGGTATCGCGATCGGACGTTGGAGCCACGGTCACCAGGCTGGCCGCCCTTGGCGAGATGCTCGGGGAGTACAACGACATGGCCGACCTGGCCCGTTGGGCTCGTGGTACGCCAGAGCGGCAGGCGTCCTCGGAAGGTGTCGATGCCCTCGTCCGATCCATGTCACAGGCCGCAGGCAACCTTGCAACGGATATGTATGAGCTCGCTGACCCACTCTTCGAACTGGATCCGGATCGGTTTGCAGCGAGCGTCTTTCCGCTGCGCGGACAGGGGCTCGGTGCGCGTTCGCCGCGGTGAGTTGGATATGTGCCCTGGTAACCTCTCCGCGGTTCGCCCCACCGGCGAATTGCCATTCCGGGGTAGCTCAGTTGGCAGAGCGACGGACTGTTAATCCGTTTGTCGTGGGTTCAAGTCCCACCCCCGGAGCCGAGAGATCCCTTTCGTACCAAGGGCTACCGTGCGTGCCGGGAACATGCACAGCGTCTTTCGGGACGCGCTCAGGACGCGATTCGGTCACCGAAGGTGCTTCGAGACGGTCTATGACGTCGTCGGTTCTCCCCCCGATTCACATTCGATGGTGCTGTGTATGGGTCGTCACCGGAACTGGCGATCTTCCCCCACTCGAGAGTGGAGTCTCCACTATCTCCAGGGTGAACCAGATGGGAATACCGAGCCGCGTTTCGCTACTTGCTTCGGCGTCTTCGCCCGCAAGATCCTGGATGGTCCATGGGTCACGGTTGCGTCGCTCTTCGGGTAGGGCGAGGAACATCCCACATGGGAACCAAAACGTCGCGATAGGTGGATCTGACATGCTCCGGGACGAGCTGACTCCTGTGGTCTCCATGGTGCGTGAGGCCGACCGACGCGGCCCGGACGACGTCTACGGTGGCGTTGCGGTCTCCCGGAGCGATGGGCGGTTGAGAATCATGATCGACACACATGAGGTCAACCTGGCCAGGGCCACACCCGCAGGCATTCCATGTGTTTGACCGAATGACGAACCCTTCTCGTGCTGTTGGGTGCCTAGGACGCTCGATGCTGCTCTGGCATCCCCGGCTGTGCCCGCGCCCTGCACCCAAAGAGCAGGTTTCGCTTGCTGCGCCATCGCGCTTGTCAACGAGGCCAACCTCAAGTCATCCCTCGCGATACCGAGTCGCGCCAACGAGTTTCAGCTCACAGGGAGCCGACGATCTTCCCCTGTTGAGCCTCCGATGGAGTCAGCAGTCAGCCACCCCGCTGATTCGAGTGTATCGAATCTGCCAAGCACCGTTCCTGTCGTTGGGAAGAGCATGGAACAAGAAGGCATGCTGCGCAACCAACCCCTACCGGACTGACGGTATCTGGTCCGACTCATCATCCCGCGTGAGCTCTTCGATTGCAGCCATGAGGGGCAGATCAGCGATCAGGTGGGTGATGTAGCCGCCCCGCAGTGCTGCCGCGACCGCACTCGCCTTACCCGTTCCGCTTGCCACACAGAGACGAGTTGGGATCTGCCTGAGTTCATCCAGGGGGAGACCACTCGCTCGACTATTGAGCGCTATCCCGTCGAAGGAGCCATCGGCCCGGAAGAAGTTTGTTGCGATATCGCCGACGGCTCCCTCTCGTTCGAGGTGTGCGCGATCGTCGGCTGACACATATCCCGTCTGATAGACGCGACTAGGAATCTGGGCAGTGGTCGAGCCGACAGAGAACACGGCCAGATCGCACGCTCGCTGAACGCTCCTGACTCGCTGGATTGATCTCTCGCGCCAGAGGGCGTCGCGGGTCGAAGCGTGATCAAAGAACGCGGGTACCGGAAAGACCAAAGTCGTTGCGTGCCATGCCCGCGCGAACTGGGCAAGGATGTCTCCGGCATAGGAAAGCCCGAGATCGGTGACGCTTCCGGCACCGTTTAGCTGCACAACTGTTGACTGGGATGCGACAAGCGGCGGGAGGTCGCCTGCCAACGCCGACATTGTCGTTCCCCATGCGACGCCGACTGTACACCCGTCATACACGAGGCGTGCGAGCTCGGACCGGCTTCTATGTGTCACTGCGCCAAGTGCTGCGGCCGGGCGTGACTCAGGGACTGCTATGGCAACAGAGAGATTGAACCGCTCCATGAGCCTCTCCTCGGTTGCACCGCGTAGCTCCAGCGGATCAACCACCTCGATTCGCACCCATCCTCGTTCACGAGCCAAGGAGATCCATCGCGACACTGTCGAAGGGGAGACTCCGAATTCGGATGCCAGCTCGGGCATCAGAATCCCATCGATGTAGTACCGGCGGGCAGCATCGATCGCTCGGCGATCTCGAGAATTGGCACTGTGTCGCTGCTCTGGGATCTCAGGCACCTTGGTCGACCAACGGTGACACTAGCACAGACACCTGTGCACAAACGTGCGCTATCAGATGCTTGTAATTGCATAGCAGCACAGACATGAGCTATATTGGCGTTCGAAAATGGCGAGTCGTGAGCGGTGAGTAGCTACGACAGTGCTTGACAGACATGCGCAGTGGGGTGCATGCAACGAAGAGGACGGAAACCATGAAGAACGTGATGACGACGAAGCGGACCCTCGCTCTCGCCATACTGCTGATGCTTGTCGGAAGCCTGTTGGCTTGGACTGTGCAGACATCCGGCGGTTCCATCGAGATCAAAGATGTGCGATGGGTAGGCACAAACGGGGCCGAGATGAGCGGCCTTCTCTACATCCCGGACGGGGTCACCAACGAGAATCCTGCCCCGGGGATCCTTGCAATGCACGGATACATCAACTCGCGAGAGACCCAGGACGGTTTTGCGATCGAGTTCGCCAGACGAGGCTATGTGGTTCTGGCTGCAGACCAGACAGGCCACGGGTACTCGGATCCGCCAGCGTTCAACAACGGCTTCGGTGGCCCGGATTCACTGACGTTCTTGAAATCGCTCGACATTGTCGATTCTGAGAATATCGGCCTCGAGGGACACTCGATGGGAGGCTGGGCAGTGCTCGTTGCTGCTGCCATGCAGCCCGATGCGTACAAGTCCATCGTCATCGAAGGTTCGTCGACGGGTACCTTCGGCGCTCCGGATGCCACGGAGGATTGGCCGCGCAACATGGCAGTCGTGTTCTCTCGGTATGACGAATTCTCCGAGCTGATGTGGCTCAGCCCAAACCCTGGCGACGTGCCGAGCAGCGACAAGATGATGGCTGCCATCGGTACGACACCGGAGCCGGTTGAGATCGGAAAGGTCTACGGCAGCATCGAGGACGGCACGGCACGCGTGCTCTACCAGCCCCCTGTCATCCATCCGGGTGACACCATTTCGACCGAGGCTATCGGCAATGCGATCGACTGGTTCGACCAGACCCTTGACGGCGGCAACGGTATGACATCGGAGAATCAGACCTGGTTCTGGAAGGAGTTCGGAAACCTTCTCGCGGCTATCGGCATGGTGCTTCTTCTCTTCCCAGTTGGCGCGCTACTGCTCAAGCGAAAGACCTTCGCAAGCTTGGTACAGACACCCTCAGAGCCGAAGAGTGCAACGGGAATCGGTTGGTGGATCTCGGCTGCGATCTTCGCGATTCTGCCAGCCGCCACTTTCTTCACCTTCAAGGAGTATCCGTCGACATGGGAATGGGAGGCCACAGCGCTCAAGCCGCAGGACATCACGACCCAGGTCGTGGTCTGGGCTCTGCTCGTCGGCCTCATTTCGATAGTCCTGTTCGCGATCTGGCATTTTGCTTTCAACCGCAAAGCCAAAGCGAGCCTCGACGACTATGGGCTCACGTACAGAGGCAGGTTTGAGATCGTTCGCGTGGGCAAGTCCCTGCTGCTGGCATCGCTGATAGGCTTCGCCGCATACTTCGCACTCGTGGTCTTCGCCTTCTTTTTCACGGTCGACTTCAGATTCTGGGTCTTTGCGATCAAGCCGATGAGCACACTCGGGGTGCGCATCTTCCTGACGTACTTGATACCGTTCATGGTCTTCTTCCTCGTCGTCGGCGTTGTCCTCTACGGCCAACTCCGTCGCAAGGGAATGGCGATGTGGAGCGAGATGCTCTTGGTTGTGGGACTTCTTGTCTCAGGATTCGTGGCGCTCCTCCTCGCGCAGTACGTGCCACTGCTCGCGGGTGGAACACTCGGATTCCCTGATGAGTCCCTCTGGGGTATCATCGCTTTCCAGTTGCTCCCACTGATGACGATTGTGGGAGCGGTCTATGTCTACTTCTATCGGAAGACGGCAGACGTATACGTCGGCTCCTTCCTGAGCGCGATCCTCGTCACGTGGATCGTGACAGCGAGCCAGGCCACGCACTTCCACTTCTAGAGCCAAGGCGACAGGGGCGGACCGTATCCAGTTCCCCACCGGATGCGGTTCGCTCGTGGAGCACGAGCGTCGGGAGGGACATCGGGTGTGGCTCGATCGAACTCGATGGCTGGTGAGTGCAGCGATGCGGATGGAGCGCTACGAAATGGGCTGTCCGTGACCACCCCAAGAGAAACGAACCTCAAGAGAGTTTGCAGCGAGTCCTATGACGTTCTGATCGTCGGGGGCGGTATCAACGGTGCAGTATCCGCAGCAGCTCTCGCTGGGCGTGGCGCACCGGTGGATCTCATCGATCGATGCGACTCCTGGCTCGTTCACGAGCCAGGAGTCCTCCAACCTCATCTGGGGCGGCTTCAAGTATCTCGAGGGATATGAGTTCCTGCTCGTGCGCAAGCTCTCGGTATCGAGGAACCGGCTCATCAGGTCGTGTCCCAACAACATCCGCCCGGTCCCCTTCATGGCTGCACTTGACCGCGACGCGCCGTTCACATTTCAATTCCGACGCACCCACCAGTCGGACGGCGTCACAGAACCCGACCTGAGGAAACGTCGATCCGTACGGCTGGTTGGTTTCGGGGCCGATTGTTGAGGGTCCGGTGGAGCCGTAGCAGCCACCGAGATAGTTGGCTGTGACGACAAAGAAGCGGTTCGTGCCTAGTGCTTTGCCTGGGCCGATGAATCCGTCCCACTATCCGATCTGGTATTCGCCGGACCGGTGGTCTCCGATTCTGGCACGGACGGGTTGTGGCCGGCGGCGTGCTGGCAACGGGTGAGGGCGTGAAAGACGAAGACGGCTTTGTCACGGTCCGGTGCGAACTCGCCGTACGTTTCGTACGCCAGGGTGACCCATGAGAACGTTGGGAGTTCGTCCGTGGACCTAACTCCTGCAGGTTGCCCTGTATGCCGCACCGTCCTCCACCCAAGGTCCCCCCTGCAAGGTCCGTGTCAAGAGCACTCCAGGACGCGCCGAGGACGCGTTTCGTTGAAGACTGGTGAACGGTGGTGCAAACT
>CAYLIR010000131.1:0-5540 GCA_964383515.1 uncultured Acidimicrobiaceae bacterium | reverse complement strand
GAAGCCGAGGACGCAGAGCGAGCCGCGGTCGCTGCTCGCGTCCGCGATGCCGTCGCCCGATCCGGGCTGATGAACCGCGAGTTCGCTCGGCTCGTCGGAACCAGCGCTTCCCGGCTCAGTACCTACCTGAGCGGCAAGGTCACTCCATCGGCTGCGATGCTGATGAGGATCGAACAGGCCGCCAGCGATACCCACAACATCCCGGCGGATTGAGCCAACGCCACAGGTGCAGAGTCCACCCGCACCCAGGCTTCACGCTCACAACCCGAAGGTTGAGGTCTTGAGATAGCATCGGCCGCACCACTCCGTCAACCATCTCACGTCGGGTAGCACGTGTTGTAAGGCTCAGGCGAGGCCGAGTGGTGCTCCTATCTCGGGTGGTCCGATGACGATGAGCCTTGCTCGGGGGCGGGAGAGCCCAACGTAGGCAAGGGATCGGTCCCTGTCCTTTTCGAGCCGGTCGAGGATGACGATGGCTGCTGGGGCTTCGAGGCCCTTGTAGCGGTGGATCGTCTCTATGGGTACACCGGTCGTGCGCTCACCGATCGCTTCGATCGTGACGCCCGCAGGGGTTGTGCCTACCAAGGCATCCTTGGTGTCGCGCCTCTGGGTGAGGATGACGACATCGTCGGTGGCGAGGTTCCCCTCGTTGACGAGTTCGTGCAGGACGCGTTTGAGCGCCTTGGCGATGCCTTCTGGCGATTCGACCGGGACGAACTCGGGCGCAGGCCCGTCGATACCCGTCGGCGGCAGGTCGTCGTCAAAGATGCGTGCAACGACAGCAGCGATCTGGTTCGTGTTCCTGCAGTTGATGTCGAGGCCGTACTCGACCATGCCGACTGGCGGTTCCCAGCCATCGCGGTAGATCGCCTGGTGCGGGTCGGCGAACACGAGCAGCAACCCCTCGTCCGGATCGTCGAGTGCGGCCTCCAAGGCAACGAACCAGGAGTCGTCGAAGTCCTGCCCTTCGTCGATGATCACCGCGTCCGCAGCGAAATCGTTCTGGGTGAACGCTTCGAGCAGGAGTTCTCCGAGGGGATCGTCCCAGAACTCCGGCTGAGGGTTGTCGGGGAACTCCAGCCCCGCTTCGGTGATCCAGCGTCTGGCAAGGAGATGGAACGAACCAGCGGTCACGTTGCTGTTGCCAGCGAACTCGGAGGCGAACGCATCCCCCAACGGTCGGTTGAAACAGGTGAGCACGACCCGGAACCCGTCGGCTGCGAGGCGGCGGGTACGTTCCTCAGCGAGCACGGTCTTGCCGCTGCCAGCACCCCCGAGGACGAGGACGCGCCGTGCCCTCTTGAGCCCTGCCACAGCTCGGCGCTGCATCTCAGTCAGTTCCACCTGTCTGGCTTCCACCTCAGCGACGGTGTCAGCGAGCGTGTGCCTGATCGTGACGGTCGGAGCGAGCCGATCCGTGATCGCTTCGAACGAAGCATCGTCGATGTGGCGGTGGAGGCCCCAATGGTTCACGACATCGTTGATCGCGGCGGTCACGCGTTGGAGGTCGGACCTATCGAGGATCAGTTCGTCTGGCGCCTCAGCAGACAGGTCGCCATCCACGGTGATCGTCGGGAACCAGACGGCGTGCCCCGCATCGATGTAGCTGAGATCTGCGATCGTGTCGCGTAGATAGTGGATGAGGGCGTGCTTGGACGACACAGCCTGTTCGAACGGGTCGATCCTGTGCCTGCCGTTCCTGTTTGATGTGAGCCACTCGCCGTCCTCGATCGTGATCGAGCCACCCTTGGCCTCGATCACGATGAGCCCATGGTGCGGATGGACGAGGACGAAGTCCGCCTCGCCGTCACCGGGCCTGCCGTTTCGCTTCGACTGCCACGCCACCGAGTGGAACACTCGCCACGGGTCGGGGAGCTTCTGGAGTGATGCGAAGATCGGCCGCTCCGAAGGGGCTATGTCATCGGGTGGTTTCCCTGGGTACATCCTGGCCATGGGGCCATGATGGCATGGTGTGGGCCGTGAGCCCCCGCGAACCGAGTGTCAGACGCTGCGCCAGGCGAGGGCGGCTTCGTCGATGATCGTTTCGAAGCGGAGACCCATCAAGATGGTGCCTGCTGCACCTGCGGCTTTGGCTGCGGCCGCGGTCTGACGCGATGCCTCCCAGGCGACCGCGCGACGGGCGAGAGGGCCGTCGATCGCGTCGAGGCGACGGCGGAGCTTGTCGGTCACCGAGCGGGCGCCGATGCCTTGCATCCGGTCGATCCATCTCGTCGAGAACGGGGGGATCACCATGACGTACAGCGGCGGATCGTCTGGGCCAAGGTCGAGTTTGTCGATGTGTTCGGCGACCGTGTCTGGATCGAGGAGTGGGCCAGCGACGAGGAACTGGGCACCGTCATCGGTGTGCCTCCGTTTCGCTTTGGCACTGAACGACGTCGGGCTTCCCACCTCGAAGTCGGGGAGGTCCTCTTGGAGCGTGCGGAGATGCTTGACGATCTCGAGCCGTCCCGCGAGGTGCTCCACATGAGGGATCGTGTCACCGACCACAACGAGGAACGATTCGACACCGTTCCCAAGAGCGCCCCGCACCTCGGACTCGATGGCGAGGATGTTGCGGTCTCTGGTCGAGACGACCACGGTGGGAGATACCGACGGCACGTCGTGGGTGATCCTCGCCGAGTACGCATACGGGGATACGCGGATACGGCCGAACACGTTGTCGGTCACGAGCACATGGCTCCAGGCGCTGTCGAGCAGGAGATGATCCGAGTTCGGAAGTGGCGGCGGATTGACCTCAGCCATAGCGACGAACCTGTTCGTGCTACTCAGCATTGCGCACCTCCCTGGCTTTGCGCGCGATGAAGTACTTGGCCTGGCGGTGGTGGCACACGATCGCCGACGTCGTCTGCTCCGGGTGGTACTGGAACCCCGTCTCCGGCCCCACTTTCACGCCGATCCGTTCGGCGTCGAGGAGGTTCGCCACGGTCAGGTTGTCCTCGAGGTCCGGGCACGCCGGATAGCCCCACGAGTACCGTCCTCCCTGGTACCGCTGACGGAACAGACCACGGATGGTCGGGTCGTCCCCGTCGCCGATGCCCAGGTCGGCACGGATCCGGGCATGCCAGTACTCGGCGAGCGCCTCGGTGAGTTCCACACCGATGCCGTGGAGGAGCAGGTACTCCTCGTAGCGGTCCTGAGCGAACAGTTCAGCGGTCCGCTTCGAGATGGCGTCGCCCATCGTCACGATCTGGAACGAGACCACATCGGTGACGTCATCGTCGAGAGGCCGGAAGTAGTCTGCGATACACAGCCACGGTTCATGCGACTGGCGGGGGAAGGAGAACCGGGCGACCTCGTTGGAACGGTCCGTGTCGTCCCACACCACGACGTCGTCGCCGTCGGCGTTCGCAGGGAAGTACCCGTACACGGCCCGTGGGTGGAGCAGGCCCGCCGACCGGGCCTTCGTGATCTCGCGCCGTATCTGGGGCATGAGGCGTTCGGTGAACTCGTCGTTGCTCTCGCCCGAATGGGGCCGGTACTGCCACTGGTTCCTCAGCAGCGCGGTCGTGTTGAGAAACTGTACGACCTCGTCGATCTCGATGCCCGTGGCGACCCTCGACCCGAGGAACGGAGGCTCAGGGATCGGTTCGTCGGTGGTCACGGCAGGTGACCGTGGCGGTGCTGCGGATTCAGGTTCGGGAAAGTGCGACATTTCAGGGAGGAACCGTTCAGGCGCCGACGGCTTCTCACCGCCCTGGGTGATCCACTCCATCGCGGCCAGGCCCGCAAAGGCGTCCTTCCCATACACGAGCGGGCCGGGATACCGCTCAGCGAGGTCCTTCTCGACATAGGTGCGTGTGAGCGCTGCACCACCCAGGAGGACAGGCGTGTCGCCAAGGCCGTGGCGGATGATCTCATCGAGGTTGTCTCGCATCACGAGCGTGCTCTTCACCAACAAGCCGCTCATCCCGATCGCATCAGCGCCGTGCTCGTTGTAGGCATCGACGATCTGTGCGATCGGTACCTTGGTGCCGAGATTGTGCACCGTGTAGCCGTTGTTCGTCAGGATGATGTCGACGAGGTTCTTCCCGATGTCGTGCACATCGCCAGACACCGTGGCGAGCACGATGGAACCACGGTCCTGTGCATCGGCACGGTCGAGATGCGGTTCCAGGATGCTGACGGCTGTCTTCATCGTCTGTGCCGAGCGCAGCACGAACGGCAGCTGCATCTCGCCGGAACCGAACAGTTCACCCACCGTCTTCATGCCCGCGAGGAGATGATCGTTGATGATGTCGATCGCCGTTGTCTCTTCGAGAGCGAGGGAGAGATCCTCTTCGAGGCCGACGGCGTTGCCGCTGATCACGCGCTGGACGAGACGCTCTGCAGTCGTCAGCCCTTCGAGCGGGTCTGTCGTCGCATCGGTCGTCGTGACGTCGGAGAACGCCTCGAGCAGCGACTCGAGCGGGTCGTATCCTTCGCTTCGCCGGTCGTAGATGAGGTCGAGGCAGATCGTGCGATGGTCGTCGTCTATGGCGGACAGGGGAGTGATCTTGCCGGCATGGATGATCGCTGCGTCGAGGCCTGCATCGAGGCACTCGTGCAGGAACACCGAGTTCAGGACGCGCCGTGCCGGGGGGCGCAGGCCGAACGAAACGTTCGATACGCCAAGCACCGTGTGGGCGCCAGGCAGCTCCGCCTTGATACGGCGGATCGCCTCGATGGTCTCTGCGGCATCACGGCGTAGGTCGTCGTCGCCTGTCGAGAGCGGGAACGTGAGCGGGTCGAAGATGAGGTCCTCAGAAGCGAGGCCGTACCGGGTGGTCGCTATATCGTGGAGCCGGTGGGCAACGTGCATCTTCCATTCGAGGTCTCGTGCCTGTCCCCGTTCGTCGATGAGGAGGCAGATCACCGCCGCTCCATGCTCTCTGGCAAGTTTCATGACCGAGTCGAGGCGCGACCCTTCAGCCTCGCCGTTCTCGAGGTTGGCGGAGTTGAGCACGCACCGTCCGCCGATACGTTCGAGCGCTGCCTCCATCACCGCCGGTTCCGTCGAGTCGATGACGACCGGGGCCGCCACGTCGGTGGAGAACCGTTGGGCGAGGGGGGCGATGTCCGTTGCGCCGTCTCGCCCGACGTAGTCGACGCACAGGTCGACGAGATGGGCGCCTTCGGCGACCTGGCCCTCACCGATCGCGACGCATCCGTCGATGTCACCGTCGAGCATGGCGTTGCGGAACGCGCGTGAACCGTTGGCGTTCGTGCGTTCCCCGACGATGAGAAACGACGTGTCCTGGTCGAGAGGCACCTGCGCGTACGTGGACGTGACCGCAGGGATGTGAACCGGTTCGCGCTTGGCGGGTGTGGCATCTTTGAGGGCTTCGATGATCGTCGAGATGTACTCGGGAGTCGATCCACAGCAGCCGCCGACGACACGTACGCCGTACTCGTTGACGAACGTGGCGAGATGGCTGGCCATGTCTGCCGCACCGAGGTCGTACACCATCTCCCCGTCGACGACAGCGGGCAGGCCAGCGTTCGGGATGATGCTGATCGGCGTACGGCCGTGGCGTGTGAGG
>CAYLIR010000130.1:0-5545 GCA_964383515.1 uncultured Acidimicrobiaceae bacterium | reverse complement strand
GCCGAGGACCTTCGCTGGCTCGTGCGGCAGCACGATCGACACACCACCCGTCCCAGCAGACTTCAGCGCCGCAACGGCGGCACGCATCGAATCGGTGCCATCTGCCACATAGGACGCACACCACGCACCAAGGCCAGCATCAACGGCTGCCGCGTAGTCCACGGGTACATCGAGGCGGCCGACGACGGTGCCCACAAGACCGTCCGTACCTGTGGCGATAGCGACCGCATCGTCGTCAAGCAACCCGTCGAGCGCCGCCTGGAGGGCATCCACCCTCGCCTGCCCGGTCGCCACTCGGATCCTGGCTTCATCCTGTTTGGCGGTAGCTTCATCGAGAGCAGCAGCCGCTGCCGCTCTCGCTTCACGCTTGGCTTCGTACACCCGCGCGAGTTCCGTCACCGCGCTGTCAGCCTTCTGGATCTCCTCGTTGAGACGTTCGATCTCATGACGCTCCTCGGCGATCCTGTCCTCGACGACCCGGAGACGACGGGCGATCTGCTCACCCTCATCAGCGTCTCTCTTGGCTGCGGTCTCGAGTGCCCTGAGATCCCCTCGGAGCGTCGCGACGACGCCCTCGGTCGGGAGCTGGATCTGTTCAGCAAGCGAACGCTCTTCATCCTCGAGCTCGCGAAGCGCCTCCCCTCTGCGCTCGACCTCGTCACGCGCTGCCCGCTCGAGTTTCACGGCATCCTTGAGGACCGCCCGCAGGTCGCGTGCTTCGAGCTCAAGATCATCGAGGCGTTCATCTGCGCCTTCACGACGCGATGCGATGGACCGGGAACGCTCCCTGGCGACAGCGACAATCGACTTGAGCCGCTCGGATACGGTCTCGAGCCGCGCAGCTGCTGCAGTATCTCTGTCGAGTGCTGTCCGAGCCTGACTCGTCTCCTCCCGCTGCTCGTCGAGCGCATCCCGAAGCTGCACCAGTTCAACCTCGCTCGACTCGAGCGCTTCTTGGGCCTGTGCGCGCTCGTGCGTCGCTGCGCCAAGACGTGAACGGATCCATCGAAGCTGTTCGCCGCCCAGCCACAAAGCGATAGCGACGGACTCAGACTTCACAGCGTCATATCTCGCCGCGGCATTCGCCTGGCGCTTGAGGGGCCGCAAGGCTTTCTTCTGTTGCTGGAGGATGTCGGTCAGCCGCTCAACATCGTGGTCAGTGCGTTCGAGCCGACGGACCGACCGGTCTCTCCTGCTGCGATGCTTGGTAACGCCTGCGGCTTCTTCGATGACAGCTCGGTGGTCTTCGGGGCGAGCGTTGAGGATGTCCCCGATCTGGCCCTGGCCGACGAGCACGTGCTGCTGCCTTCCGATGCCGCCGTCAGAGAGGAGGTCCTGGATGTCGAGAAGGCGGCACGGCGCGCCGTTGAGCTCGTACTCGGACGTCCCATCACGAAAGAGACGGCGGGTGATGGTGATCTCGGCAAGGTCGAGCGCCATGATCTGGTCGTCGTTGGCGAAGGTGAGCGCCACTTCGGCACGCGACAGTGCAGGCCTCGTCTCGGTGCCGGCGAAGACGACGTCCTCCATCTTCTCTGTGCGAAGCGCCCGAGTCGCCTGGGTGCCCATGACCCACGCGATCGCGTCGAGGATGTTCGACTTCCCCGACCCGTTGGGGCCGACGACGACGTTGACACCGGCCGAGAAGTCCAGACGCGTCCTGTCTGCGAACGACTTGAATCCACGAAGGGTGAGTTGCTTGAGTTTCACGACTCGTCAGGATACCACGGTGAATTACACGTTTGTAACCATTCGCCTGTAACCATTTGCCCCATTGCCGGCGGTTGACCCTACGAGCCCGTGATGCCGTTGAGAGCAGCGCGCGCTGCGTCGATAGCTGCTGCCTTCTTGGAAGGGCCCATACCCGTGCCGATCGCCTCGCCGTCAACGAGTGCGGTAGCGGTGAAGACAACCTCGTGGTCAGGCCCGGACTGCTCGTAGACGAACGACACGGTGCGGCGCGTCTTCGCAAGGAGTTCCTGGAGCCGTGAGCGGTAGTCCGTGGTGCCAGCAGACGACACTCGCTGCTCGATGATCGGCGCCCAGTGTGTGCGGACGATGCGGTCGGCCGGTTCCCATCCCCCGTCGACGTACACGGCGCCGATGACCGCCTCGACAACATCGGAGATGATCGAATCGCGGTCACGGCCCCCGGATCGCTCCTCACCCTTGCCCACACGGATGTGTCGGGTGATGCCGATGCTTCGGCCCACCGCTGCGAGCGAACGCCGATCCACAACGGCAGCGCGCAGCTTCGTCATCTCCCCCTCTGACGCGCCGGGGTACCCCTCGAAGATCATCGTCGTGGCAGACAATCCGAGCACGGCATCACCGAGGAACTCGAGGCGTTCGTAGGAGGCGGCGATGTGCTCGGCAGCATGAGAAGTATGTGTGAGCGCCTCGGTGAGCAGCGAAGGATCGGCGAAGCTGTAGCCGAGCCGCTCCTCGAAGGACGCAAGCGTCTGGGGCTCGTCGCCCATCAGCGCACCGCTGCGATGCCTGCAGCGATCGAATCGACCAGCCCGTTCTCCACACCCTTGGCTGCGATCTCGATGGCATTGTCGACAGCAAGGCGCGATGAGCTGCCGTGGCCGATGACAACGACGCCTTTCGTGCCGACGAGGTGGGCGCCCCCTACAGACTCTGGCGAGAGCTTCGCTCGTAGCTCTATGAACGCAGGCATCAGCGCGGCCGCCGCTTCCTGGTACCGAGGTTGTGCAAGCATCTCGAACACCATCTTCTGGATGACCTTGCCTGTCCCCTCCCCTGTCTTGAGTAGCACGTTGCCCGTGAACCCGTCGGTGACGAAGACATCGACAACATCCGTTCCGAGATCCCTCCCCTCGACGTTGCCGATGAAATTGATCGACCGATGTCGGGACAAGAGTGCGAACGCGCCTTTTTCGAGTTCCCGCCCCTTCGTGTCTTCCTCGCCGATGTTGAGCAACCCCACTCTGGGCGACGCTTTCTGGAGGTAGACCTGAGCAAGCGACGTACCCATCACGGCGAACTGTACGAGGTGCTCGGGCTTGCATTCGATGTTCGCTCCCACGTCGAGCACGATATGGCCCGTTGGAAAGATCGAGGCGATGCCGGGACGCATCACACCGGGAATGCGGCCGATGAGAAATGCCGCACAGGCGATCGCCGCACCGGTTGACCCAGCGGAGACAACGGCATCGGCTTCGCCGTTCGCGACCATCTTGGAAGCGACAACGATGGATGCGTCGCGCTTCTCGCGTATGGCGCTCCCGGGGTCGTCGTCCATCGTGACAACCTGGCTCGCATGCCGTACGGGCACAGGAAGGCCCCTCCCTTCGATGAGGGGAGCGATCTTGGATTCGTCGCCAACGAGGACAATGTCGACACCGTTGCCAGCTGCGATGAGTGCACCTTCGACGATCTCACGAGGAGCAGAATCGCCCCCCATCGCGTCGACGGCGATCAACGGCATCGGCGCTACGACGCCTCGATGACTTCGCGGCCGTTGTACGTTCCGCAGTTGGCGCACGCCCTGTGGGGTGCATGCGGTGCGTTGCACGTTGAGCAGCGGGCAACGGTCGGACGAGCGACCTTCCACTGGGCCTTGCGGCGTCTCGTGCGAGACCGCGACATCTTCTTCTTTGGCACTGCCATGGTGAAACCTTTTCTGTTCAATCCCCGGGTTCGAGGAGATCCCTGTCGAGGAGGTCCTTGAGGGCGGCGAACGGCGAACGCGACTCGCCCCCGTCCGTGTCGGGATCCATATTCAAGTCGTTTTCTGCGCTAGTCACAACTCCAAGGCAGTCATCGCCGCAACTCTGGGCGACAGGGACAGCGAGCAACACCTCGTCGCGCAGCATCTGCTCGACATCGATGTCGTGTCCGTCGATGCGATACGTCTCATCGTCGTCGCTCGTGTCGAACAAGGCGCCGATGGATGCGCTGCGCTCTGTTCGGAACTCGTCGAGACATCGGAAACAGGTGTCGACCGTCGTGTAGCTCACCGATCCTGTGACGGTCACCCCGCCAGACACAGGATGGAGCATGAGGTTGGCAACGATCGGCACATCCGGGGCGATCTTCGACATCTCGACACCCCAGTCCGTCAGCGCCTCCACGGTGACCGGGCGCGACAGCGTATCCCGCCCGAGTAGGTCTGCAACATTGAGGACGAAGGGACTTCGGATCATGTAGCGAGCGTACCGGCCATCCAGCCGAATCGTATGCCTAGCTGCTGATCGGCGGTTCTTCCACCGGCGGCAAGGCCTGGTGCAGTTCGGCCCTGGCCTCGGTGACGTAGCGGTACAGTTCACCAAGCACCGTTTCTGCCTCGGCGAGATGGCGCTCAGCGTAGTCTTCTGCTTCGAGGCGGATGCGGCGAGCCTCGTTCTCAGCGTTGCGCACGAGCATGTTCGCCTCTTCGACCGCTTCCTGCACGACGTAGTTCTGTGATACGAGCCTCGCGGACTCTTCCTGAGCCTTGGTGATGACCTCCCTGGCCTTCTCGTTCGTGCGCGAGATGTAGGACTCACGTTCACGAACCATCCACCGGGCGGCGCGCAGTTCCTCGGGGAGTTCCTCAGCTGCCGTGTGGAGAAGGTCGAGGAACTCCTCCTGGTTGATCATCACGTTGTTCGACAACGGGACGGCCCGTGCCTGTTCGACCTCGATGATCAGGTCCTCAAGAACCTCAGCGATTCTTCCGGGTACGGGAGGTGACTGGCGTACCTCGTGTGGATGATCGGTCATGCGAGACGCTCCTTCAGTGCTGCTGCAACGGGTTCAGGGACAAGGGCATCGACGGAGCCGCCGAGCCGTGCTACTTCTTTGACGAGGGATGACGACAGATACGCGTACTCCGGCTTCGTTGCCACGAACAGGGAGACGACGTCTGCCGAGAGATGGCGGTTCATCTGGGACATCTGGATCTCGAACTCGAAGTCGGTAACCGCACGCAGGCCTTTGACGATCGTCTTTGCGCCGACGTCGCGAGCGAAATCGACGAGGAGGCCTTCGAAGGACGCCACCTGAACGTTGCCCCAGCCTGCAACACACGATTCAAGCAACGCGACGCGTTCCTCGGCGCTGAACAGCGGCGACTTGGAAGGGTTGTGCACGACGGCGACGATGACCTCGTCGAACAGTGCTGCACACCGTTCGACAACGTCGAGATGACCCTTTGTGGGCGGGTCGAAGCTTCCAGGTACGAGTGCACGTATCACGATTGCAGCCTCTCTAGCATCGTCACTACAGCATCACCGTAACGGCGCTCATCGATAGAAGTGAGGAAATCAGGGAACTCGATGTCGCTCCGAGCGTGACGATGCACGACAACGATGCCGGTATCTGCGAGAACCTGGTCCATGGCACCAAGGGTAGCGGCGACGGAGCCGTCACTGTCCGCATAGGGCGGGTCCACGAAGATGACATCGAAGAGGCCGCGGACATGGGACAACGCTCCGGGCAGGCTCGCGCGTATCACCGTGCCGCCAAGCCCAACGTCCTCGCCGTTCCTGCTGATCATCCGGGCCGCTTGCCCGTCGCGTTCGCCGAACATCGCCTC
>CAYLIR010000129.1:0-5571 GCA_964383515.1 uncultured Acidimicrobiaceae bacterium | reverse complement strand
CCCACATGGCGAAGGAAAAGTTTGAGCGGTCGAAGCCGCATGTGAATATTGGGACGATGGGTCATATTGATCATGGGAAGACGACGTTGACGGCGGCGATTACGAAGGTGTTGGCGGAGTCGGGTGAGGGTTCGACGGAGTTCACGGCGTTTGATGATATTGATAAGGCTCCTGAGGAGCGTGAGCGTGGTATCACGATTGCGATTGCTCATGTGGAGTATGAGACGGATAATCGTCATTATGCGCATGTGGATATGCCGGGGCATGCTGATTATGTGAAGAATATGATTACGGGTGCTGCGCAGATTGATGGGGCGATTTTGGTGGTGTCTGCTGCTGATGGTCCGATGCCTCAGACGCGTGAGCATGTGTTGTTGGCTCGTCAGGTTGGGGTGCCTGCGATTGTGGTGTTCATGAACAAGGTTGATCAGGTTGATGACGATGAGTTGTTGGATCTGGTTGAGTTGGAGGTTCGTGAGCTGTTGGATGAGTATGAGTTTCCTGGGGATGATGTGCCGGTGGTGCGTGGTTCTGCGTTGAAGGCGTTGGAGGGGGATGCTGATGCTGCTGCGCAGATTTTGGAGTTGATGGCTGAGGTTGATGCGTATATTCCTGAGCCGGTGCGTGAGATGGAGAAGCCGTTTGCGATGCCGATCGAGGATGTGTTTTCGATTACGGGTCGTGGGACGGTGGTGACTGGCCGTATTGAGCAGGGTGTGCTCAAGGTTGGTGATCAGGTGGAGATTGTTGGTTTGCGTGATGTGCAGACGACGACGGTTACGGGGATTGAGATGTTCCGTAAGTTGTTGGATGAGGGTCAGGCTGGTGACAATGTTGGTTTGTTGCTGCGTGGTATCGGTAAGGATGATGTTGAGCGGGGTCAGGTTGTTGCTGCTCCTGGTTCGATCACGCCTCATACCGAGTTCGTGGGCAATGTGTATGTGTTGACGAAGAATGAGGGTGGGCGTCATAACCCGTTCTTTGATGGGTATCGGCCGCAGTTCTACTTCCGTACGACGGATGTGACGGGTTCGGTGAAGTTGCCTGAGGGCACCGAGATGGTGATGCCTGGTGATAACACGGAGATGACGGTGACGTTGGGTAAGCCGATCGCTATGGATGAGGGGCTTCGGTTCGCTATCCGTGAAGGTGGCCGCACGGTTGGTGCAGGCCGCGTCACCAAGATCATCAAATAGCAGGAAACGATCTGAGGTAACAACCATGGCAAACGAGCATCGGATCCGCATCCGACTCAAGGCGTACGACCACTCGGTCGTCGACGAGTCGGCGCGCAAGATCGCGGAAACGGTGATCCGTACACAAGCGAAGATCAAAGGCCCGGTTCCACTGCCGACCAGGATCCATCGCTACACCGTCATCCGAGGACCCCACGTGGACAAGACGTCGCGTGAGCACTTCGAGATGCGGATTCACAAGCGGCTCATCGACATTCTGGAACCGACCCCCAAGACGGTCGACTCGCTCATGCGGCTCGACCTCCCTGCGGGTGTAGAGGTGGAGATCAAGACATGAATGCGATCATCGGAGAGAAGTTGGGCATGACCCAGATCTTCGACGAGGAGAACAGGGCCGTCCCTGTGACCGCCGTCAAGGCCGGGCCCGTTGTCGTGACGCAGATCAAGCGCGTCGATACGGATGGCTACGACGCCGTCCAGATCGCCTTCAAAGAAGTGTCCCCCGCCAAAGCCGGTCGCCCGGCAACAGGCCACTTCGCCAAGGCAGGTGTAGCTCCACAGCGTCACGTCGTTGAAGTTCGCGTCGATGACCCGGAAGCGTTCGAACTCGGCCAGATCATCACGATCACCGACGTCCTCGAAGCAGGAGCGAAAGCCGATGTGACCGCAGTGTCCAAAGGCAAGGGATTCGCTGGCGCCATGAAGCGCCACAACTTCAAAGGCCAGAGCGCATCCCACGGTGTGCACAAAGTGCATCGTGCACCAGGCTCGGTCGGTGCATGCGCAACCCCAGCCCGCGTGTTCAAAGGCAAGCGCATGCCTGGTCGCATGGGCGGAGACCAGGTCACGATGATGAACCTCGACGTCGTCTCTGTCGACGCAGACCGCAACTTGCTGCTGCTGCGGGGCGCCGTGCCGGGGCCCAAGGGCGCTGTGGTGCTCGTGCGGAAGGCGGTGAAGGTTCATGGCTGACACACACAGAGCAGATCTGTACGCAGCGGACGGGACCCACAAGGGCACGGTCGAGCTCGACGAGAACATCTTTGGGATCGAACCGAACACGGCTGTCATGCATCAGGTCGTCACGGCCCAGCTCGCCGCCAAGCGCGCCGGGACGCATTCGACCAAGACGCGCGCCGAGGTGCGCGGAGGTGGTGCAAAGCCGTGGCGCCAGAAGGGCCTCGGTCGTGCTCGCCACGGCTCGATCCGCTCCCCGCAGTGGATCGGCGGTGGAATCGCGCACGGGCCGAAACCTCGCGACTACAGCCAGCGGACACCCAAGAAGATGAAGCGCCTTGCGCTGCGCAGCGCGCTTTCGGCACGCGCCGCCGAGGGCCAGATCAAGGTTGTCGAGTCCTTTGGAGCCTGGGATGAGCCCAGGACCAAGAACGCAGTCGCGTTGCTCGACGCGATGGGGGTCACGGGCAAGGTGCTCCTCCTTGCCGAGGATCACGAGCGCACCGCCATCAAGTCGTTCCGCAACCTCGACCATGTCATCGCGTCCAATCTCGGTCAGGCCAACACGTACGACGTGCTGTGGGCAGAGACGATCATCATGAGCAAGGGAACCCTCGACCTCGGTCAGGGCGCGCCCCGTGGAACCGTCGAACACGCCGCCGGGGTCACGGAAGACGGGGAAGGTGGTGCTGCATGAAGAACCCACGCGACGTCATCATCGAACCAGTCGTATCGGAGAAGTCCTACGACCTGGTTGCTCAGCACAACACCTACTCGTTCATCGTCGATCCCCGGTCGAACAAGACGGAGATCAAACAGGCCATCGAGGCGATCTTCGGTGTCACGGTCGTGGGTATCTCCACGATGAACCGCCAGGGAAAGCGCAAACGCACCGGGGCGACGCTTGGGAGGCGCAAGAACACCAAGCGCGCACTCGTGACGCTCGCTGACGGTGACTCCATCGAGATCTTCGAGGTATAGCCCATGGGTGTAAAGAAACTCAAGCCAACGTCCCCAGGACGTCGTTTCATGACCGTGTCGGACTTCGACACGATCACGAAATCGTCACCCGAGAAGAGCCTCCTCGCTCCGCAGACGCGGTCATCTGGGAGGAACTCGTACGGCCGTATCACGTCGCGTCACCGCGGTGGTGGGCACAAGCGCCGCTATCGCATCATCGACTTCCGCAGGACGAAGGACGGTGTCCCGGCCAAGGTCGCGGCGATCGAGTACGATCCGAACAGGAACGCCCGCATCGCACTGCTGCACTATGTCGATGGCGAGAAGCGGTACATCCTTGCCCCTGTGGGGATCAAGGTTGGTGACATGCTCGAATCTGGGTCGAAAGCCGAGATCCGGCCAGGCAACGCTCTGCCACTGCGTAACATCCCGACCGGCACCGTTGTGCACGGCGTCGAGCTTCGCCCTGGTGGTGGAGCGAAGATGGGCCGCTCGGCTGGTACGGCGATCCAGCTCATGTCGAAGGAGAACAAGGTCGCGCTGTTGCGCCTTCCTTCTGGTGAGATGCGGCAGGTCAGCCTCGATTGCAGAGCGACCATCGGCCAGGTAGGAAACACTGAAGCCGAGCTTGTCAAGATCGGCAAGGCAGGCCGTAGCCGTTGGAAGGGCAAGCGCCCACAGTCCAGGGGGGTTGCCATGAACCCGGTCGACCACCCGCTCGGTGGCGGCGAGGGTCGCAGCTCCGGCGGTCGTCACCCGGTCAGCCCCTGGGGCAAGCCGGAGAAGAGAACACGCAAGAAGAACAAGGCGAGCGACAAGTACATCGTGCGCCGCAGGAACACGAAAGGGAAGAGGTAGGCCATGGCGAGGAGCCTCAGAAAAGGGCCGTTCGTCGACGAGCACCTCTTGAAGAAGGTCGAAAAGGCGAATGCTGGAAACGATAAACGTGTCATCCGCACGTGGAGCCGCCGTTCAACGATCATCCCTGAGATGGTCGGATTGACGATCGCTGTCCACGACGGACGCAAGCACGTTCCCGTCTACATCAATGAGTCGATGGTGGGGCACAAGCTAGGCGAGTTCGCTCCGACGCGGACGTTCCGCGGTCACATGTCAGACAAGTCAGTGAGTAGGCGATGAGGGCCCGAGCACAAGCCAAGTTCATTCGGCAATCGCCGTACAAAGTGCGCAGGGTCCTCGACCTGGTTCGAGGCCTGCCAGTGGATGAAGCGCGGGTCGTGCTTGAGTTCACGAACCGCAAGGCAGCTGGGACCATCGTCAAGGTGTTGGATTCCGCTGTTGCCAATGCCGAACACAATTTTGCGCTCGATGCCGAGGAGCTCTACGTGGCGGAGGCGTACGCAGACGAGGGACCAACGCTCAAGCGTTGGCGCCCCCGCGCGCGTGGCCGCGCAACGAAGATCCGGAAGCGTACGAGTCACATAACGATCGTCGTTGCAGAGACCGAGGAGGTTGCCTGATGGGACAGAAAGCCCATCCATACGGTCTGCGGCTCGGGATCGTCACCGATTGGAAGTCGCGATGGTACAGCGACACGGAATACGCCGCGAACGTCGCCGAGGATCACAAGATCCGTACCTATCTCCAGGGCGAGCTGAAGCGTGGTGCGATCTCTCGCATCGACATCGAGCGTATCGGTGACAAGAAGGTTCAGATCGATATCCACACGGGACGCCCCGGCGTGGTTATCGGTCGCGGAGGCTCTGAAGCTGAGCGGCTTCGTGCGGGACTCGAGGATCTTTCCGGCCGCAGAGTCAAGTTCAATGTCATAGAAGTGCACAACGCCGAACTGGACGCAACACTGCTTGCACGCAGCGTTGCGGACCAACTCGAAGGCCGTGTGTCGTTCCGTCGAGCGCTCAAGCGAACCGTTGCTACGGCGCTCAAGGCTGGTGCTGAGGGCGTGCGCGTCCAAGCATCCGGCCGACTCGGTGGTGCTGACATGGGTCGCCGTGAGTGGTATCTCGAAGGTCGTGTGCCGCTCCACACGCTCCGTGCGGATATCGACTATGGCCAAGCAACCGCGTCCACGACCGTTGGTGCCATCGGCATCAAGGTATGGGTATACAAGGGCGACGTCATGCAGCGGCCTGGCGCCGCGAGCAGGGCTGCCCAAGAAGCGAGGATGGCTGCCGGTGGCCCCACCGAGCGCAAGCGTCGTCGCTCCGTGAAGGCTCGGGCAGAAGCCGCGGCTGGCGGGTCAGGCAAGCGGATCATCGAAGCTGGTGGCGGCAAGCGCGTCATCGAAGCTGGTGGCGGCAAGCGGCCGGGCGGCAAGCGGATCATCGAAGCTGGTGGCGGCAAGAAGGTGACCGTAGCCGATGCGAGCGCCGAACTCGCCGAAGCCAGAGACGCTGCGGCCGAGGTTCCCCAGGCCGGAACCGAGGTGGAGGCTGTGGTTGAGACGGTTACTGAGGAAGCTCAGGAACAGGTTGCC
>CAYLIR010000128.1:0-5575 GCA_964383515.1 uncultured Acidimicrobiaceae bacterium | reverse complement strand
GACGTGCCGAGGGGTTCTACGCTGGATGGGGGAACTTCGGATCCGCATTCGCGGCGATGACCCTTCCATGGTTCGCTATCACCTTCTTCGGCGACTACCTCAACCTCGGTGACAACGCATGGCGTTGGGCGATGGCTGTCAACGGCATCGTTATGGGCGTCTACGGTGTCATGTACTACTACCTCGTGCGCGACGTGCCCGCGGGCGAGAAGCTCCACAAGGCGAAGAAGACAGAACCGATGATGGTGACGTCTTACGGCGATCTCATCCAGTACCTCGTCTGGTCGATCCCGCTCATGGGAGCACTTGCAGTCCTTGCGTGGCGGATCGGGAACGTCATCATCGACGGCAAGCCGGTGCTCTCCACAACAATGCAGACCATCATCTACATGCTGCTTGCTGGCGCATACGTCGCTCATGCCTACAAGGTGCTGCGCATCAACCTGCCGTACCTCAAGGCTGGTGTTCCCGATGACGAGAAGTACCACTGGGGGAGCGTCGCTGCACTCAACGCAACGTACTTCGCCAATTTCGGTGCCGAGCTCGCTGTCGTGTCGATGCTCCCAGCGTTCTTCGAGAGCACGTTTTCCGGGCTCACGAACAGCAAAGGGCAACTCCTTGTCACCGCGACCGTTGCTGGATTCGTGGCCGCGTCGTTTGCGTTCGTGAACCTTGTTGCCCGTCCACTCGGTGGCTACATCTCGGACAAGATGTCGAACAGGAAACGGACGATGCTCATCTACATGGGTGGGATCGTGGTCGGATTCTTCCTCATGGCCCATATCGGCAAGTGGGCAGACGGTGTCGATGCAGATGGTCTTCGCAACATCGTTCCCATGTTCGGCGGCATCTGGTGGCTGATAGCTGCTGTGGCCATCACGATCCTCGCATCGGTGTTCGTCCAAGGTGCCGAAGGCGCTACCTTCGCGATCATCCCCATGGTCAACAAGAAGATGACCGGCCAGATCGCTGGCATGGCTGGCGCATATGGCAACGTAGGAGCGGTGATCTATCTCGTTCTGTTCTCGCTCGTCGACTCTCGCACGTTCTTCTTGATCCTCGCTGCAGGGGCGCTCGTAGCGTTCATCATCACGTTGTTCATGCTCAAGGAACCGGAGCACGCGTTCGCCGAGGAATTCATCCGCGATGAGGAGGGCGCCATCGAGTAGTTGACCAGGTCGACGAACATCACGAACTAGCCGAAGACATGCTGCGGGCCGAGGAAGCGAGTACGGTCCGTGGCGATGAAGGGAGAGCGAATGGCTGATATATACGAATGGGACGTTGAGAACGACGAGTTCTGGGAGACGACAGGTAGGAAAGTCGCGAGCCGGAACCTGTGGATCTCGATCCCCAGCCTGCTCGTCGGCTTCGCTGTGTGGCTCTACTGGGGGATCATCACCGTCCAGATGGTGAACCTCGATTTCCCGTTCACGACGGCAGAGCTGTTCACGCTGTCGGCGATTGCCGGGCTCACCGGTGCAACGCTGCGGATCCCATCGAGTTTCCTCATACGCATCGCAGGTGGGCGCAATACGATCTTCTTCACCACGGCGTTGCTGATGATCCCTGCACTCGGTACCGGCATAGCACTCATGTACGATGACACGCCCTTGTGGGTGTTCCAGTTGCTCGCTGTTCTGTCTGGCATCGGCGGTGGGAACTTCGCGTCGTCAATGTCCAACATCAGCTTCTTCTATCCCAAGCGGCAACAAGGGCTTGCTCTCGGCCTCAACGCCGGGTTGGGCAATGCTGGTGTCACGACGATGCAGATCCTCGTTCCGCTCGTCATGACGTTCGGCGTGATCGGCCCCGGTCGGAAGCTCGTGAACCCCTCGGGTTGGATCTTCGGCAAGATCCCGGCGGGGACAGAGACATGGATCCAGAATGCCGGATTCGTGTGGCTCTTGTTCCTTGTCCCACTGGCGTTCGCTGCATGGTTCGGCATGGACAACATCCGTGCCGAACATGTGTCTCCGAACATCAGCAATCCGCTCGGCTCATTCACCAAGATCGCTGGCATGCTCGGTGTGGCACTGATCCCAGCCGTGGCAGGCCTGTTCATCATCCTGCCCGCACCCGTCGGCCTCGGGTGGACGTGGGCGAAGTATCCGACCATCGCACTCGTGATCTTTGCAACCGTGATGCTGCTCAAGCTGATCCCAGGAGAGATCAAGCCGAACCTGGAACGGCAGTTCAGGATCTTCGGGAACAAGCACACATGGATCATGAGCATCATCTATACGATGACGTTCGGGAGCTTCATCGGCTACTCGGCCGGTTTCGCACTGGCCATCAAGGTGATCTTCGGCTTCCAGCACTCGTTCATCGACGGTGCGTGGGTGCACGATGTTGCCAACCCGAACGGTCCGTCGGCACTTGCATTCGCATGGATGGGGCCCTTCATCGGGGCGTTCATCCGCCCGGTCGGCGGTTGGATCGCTGACAAGGTCGGTGGAGCGAAGGTGACACAGTGGGTATCGGCGACGATGATCGTGAGTGCCATCGGTGTTGCGTACTTCATGAAGCAGGCCTACCAGTCGGAGACGCCTGAACAGTACTTCTTGCCGTTCTTCATCTTGTTCCTCATCCTGTTCGCCGCGACAGGGGTGGGCAACGGTTCGACCTTCCGCACGATCGCGATGGTCTTCGACAAGGAACAGGCCGGCCCGGTGCTTGGTTGGACATCGGCCGTGGCGGCGTACGGTGCCTTCGTCGTGCCGCAAGAGTTCGGTGAGCAGATCAAGGGAGGCACTCCGGAGATCGCCCTCTATGCGTTCGCTGCGTTCTACGTCATCTGTCTGTTGCTGAACTGGTGGTACTACCTCGGCCCCAAGCGCGAGTACGACAACCCATAGACGAACACTGCATGCACAGCATGCAGGCGATGCGCGTGCCCGGCAAGGGATGACCCTGCCGGGCACGCTCGCGTCGTAGCTCACTTGCTGGGGAGATGTGTGGCATGTGGTCGGTGCGGCACGGGAACATGGACGGTGCACGGGAGGCGTACCATGTCCTCCATGAACGGCCTGTTCACCATCATCGTCGGCTTCGTCATGGTGGTTGGCATCATCGGGATCGTCGTTCCGGCACTCCCGGGGGTCTCCCTGGTCGTTGGGGCGCTCGTGGTGTGGGGTGCCCATGAGGGAACCGGCATCGCCTGGGTCGTGGTAGCGGTCGGTGTTCTCATCGGGGTTGCTGGCACGGTCGTGAAGTACCTCGTGCCGAAGCGAAGGCTCAGTGAAGCTGATATCCCATCGTGGACGGTCGTCCTCGCAACCGTTGTGGCGATCGCGGGTTTCTTCATGGTCCCTGTCGTGGGAGCGCCGGTCGGCTTCGTCGCGACGATCTACGTCTTCGAACGGATACGTCTGGATGCACATCGAGCGTGGCGGGCTACGACAGAGGCACTTCGCGCCTACGCGACCTCGATCGGCATCGAACTTGCCGCCGGCTTCTCCATCGTCGGGGTCTGGATCGGGTTCCTTCTCCTACGGTGATGGAAGGGTCTGGCGGCCCAGCATATGGCGAGCACTCCAACGGACAGACCCCCTTGCCGTGCGAGCTGTGAACATGCAGGGCGAGGCGGACCGGCTATCTCAGACTCGCTCGACCTCACGCATGCGCACCACACGCTGCCATGGGCGCGGGATGTACTGGAGTGGGAAGGTGATGAAATGCACGAGTCTCGTGAACGGGAACACCAGCAGGAACACGGAGAACGCGATGATGTGGATCTGGAGCACGAGTGGGAACGGTGCCACAAGATCGGGATTCGGATGGAGGGTCAGCAACGACCAGATATACGGGACAACGACTCCAGTCGCCCACGCCGAACCGAATCGCAGACCGATAGCGACCCACAAGCCGGTCACGATCTGTACGACGAGGACAAGGAGCACGAACACATCCATGGGCGTTGTCACGACCCGTACCTTGGCATTCGACATGCGCCTGGCGATGAGTACGAGAATGCCAAAGAGCGTCCACAGCCCGAGGGCCACACCTGTGGCCTCGATCGCGTACAGGCGGAGCGGAGCACCGTTCCACCACTTCACGGTCGAAGGCAGGAACAGCACGAACAAGTGCCCGGTGAGGATGAGCACGATGCCCCAGTGGAACGGGATCGAGCCCCAGAAGAGCTTCTTGCTCTCAAGCAGTTGCGACGACAGGCTCGAGATCGTGAACTCGGCTTTCCGCCATCGGATCACACTGCCGATGATCGCTACGGCGAGCGCTGCGTACGGGAGTGCCACGAAGAGCAGCATCGAGAGGGTCTCTGACATGGGGCTCACCTCATTCTTTCTTCAGCGACGATACGCGCTGCCGTGAGTACATGGAGATACGGATTCTTCGCATCCGCCTTCTTCAGGGTCTTTTCCATCTTGGCCACTGCAGGAACCAGGACCGGTTGAAGATCTGCGATCGGGGTGTCTGTGGCCGCGAGATAGCGCAGGATCGGATCGAGATGGTCTGGGAGCTCGCCATCGGGATGCACACCCGCATCGCGCATCGCTTCGAGCAGGCGTGCCATGAAGCCACCCCGCTCATAGCTGTCTCCCCATGCCAGATGGCCAACATACGGTGCCACGACCGGCGATAGGTCGAACGTTGACGTGAACAGCACTTCGAGGTCGGCGAGCCCGAAGTCCGAGATCGCTCGGACGAACCGCCGCATCTCGCGTTCGGCACTTCCCTGGGGTAGTGCTTGCACACCGCTGCGGATCTGCTCCATCCCCTTCTCCGTGGGATACCGCAGCGCGAACGCGATGAGGGAAGGCGTGTCGAAGGCTGTGATACTCACCATCCTCGTCGTGGCTCCTCGACATACCCGACGCCGACTTTGCCCTTGTATGCGAGGGGATCGTTGAGCTCCTCGATCGACATCTCCCTGTGGTAGGGAGGCAGCACGAAGCGTTCATCGAGTGTCGGGACCGTCGTCAGCTTGTAGATCGCCTCGGCCTGCTTCGCATCGAGATTCGCGGAGTCGAGCATCTTGCGGATCGCATTGTCGATGCGTCCACCGTTGAGGCTCTGGTGCCGCTTGAAGATGCGCACGGCATACATCTTGCGCAGGATCTGTCGGATGATCTCTTCGTTCCCGACTGAGAACAAGTTCGCTATGTACTGGACGGGGAGCCGTGCACGGTCCAGGTGGTCGAAGAGCTGGAAGTCCTCAGCGTCGTCTGAGATGTCCAACCGGACGAGTTCGTTCTCGATCGTCGATACGACAGGAGAAAGCGGCGGGACGTAGAACATCATCGCCATGGTCCTGAACTCCGGGTGGAGCGGGAGTGCGATTCCCCAGACCTTGACGAACTGGTAGATCGGGGAGCGCCGCGCCACTTCGAGCCAGTCCTCGCCGATACCAGAATCCCGTGCAGCTTCGATAACCAGTGGATCGTTCGGATCCAGGATCATGTCGAGCTGTGCGGACAGCAGCTGATCGTCCGGGACGGCAGCGGAGTGCTCGATGGCGTCCGCGTCGTACAACAGCCCCCCCATGTACCGGATCCGGCCGCCGCAGCTGTGGGCACATGCGGGTGCTTGCCCGGTCTCCAGCCTCGGGCTGCAC
>CAYLIR010000127.1:0-5596 GCA_964383515.1 uncultured Acidimicrobiaceae bacterium | reverse complement strand
CTGTGGCAAGGATCCCTCCAACCATCGCGCTGGCGATGATCACCAACCATCCCGTCTGTATCGCCGCAGATGGGCGCTTCACAGGTACGCGGGTTGTTGCTGGTCGGTCCATTGCCGTCCTTCCTGGAGCGCTCGGAGCAGGGCCAGAGAATGCGTCGCGGACACCCGCTCACTGGAACCATAGTTCGTGGAACCGGTAGTTCGTGGGAACCAGAGGAAGCGTCGCAGGCCCACCGCCGGTGCCGCCACCCGATCCACTAACACACACCAGCTGACGATTGCCGATGTGACAGATTTCCTCTGCCCATACCGGTGACGTCCCCAGCAGCCCACATCGTTTCGTCATATCACGGCCTCCCTCCAGGCTCAGCATATCCCGTCATCGTCACACCAGCCGACTCGCCAGGCAACAACCCAGCAACAAACCGAAACTCCACCGTCGCACGCACCGACACCGCCACCGCCAGCATCCCCGGTCAGATAGGTAGCGAGGGAGGCGCCGCTGGGGGGCATGCGACGGGTACGGCGTGCCGCCATGCGATCTTCGAGCCATCGTGGTTTCCAGTAGCCGTGGCGTAGGCGCCACAGCCCATGACCTGCTCCCAACGCCACGGCACCGAAGACGATGAACGCGTACGGCGTCCACCACGGCCCGGAATCGGCAGAACCGTCGTAGCCGCTCATGACCATGACCACACCGACGACCATCACCCACCAACCCGCGAACCGCAGCATCCACGACCCGGCACGCCAGATGATCCACAGTGTCGCCACGTTCACGACCACGACACGCAGTACATACTCTACGTCCATCGGTTCCTCCCATCGTCTATGCCAGCGTACCTCTCGGCTACGACACGCACGGGCCGTGCACCTGGCCCTCGAGAGCGCATAGGAACATGGGCGCCCGATCGTGCCGAGCACGGCGCGCCCCGGCACGGCACTGAGAAGGGGAGGGACTTCTGGTCCTCGACATCACGAGCACCTCAACGGAACTCGGCGACGAACGCCTCGATCCGTGACGCACATGGCCATCGTCGGCATCCGCGTGAAGCTGTGGCAGAATCGGCACCGGTTGGCTGCTGACTGACTCTTCCGCTGCCGGGATGCCGAGGCGTCTCAGACCGCCCTGTCGGCGGACATCACGGCGAGGCCTGCGTCGAGGTCGCGAACGGTCATGATGCGCCGACCAGGCTGTATGGCAGGCTTGATGTCGCCGATGTCGAGTCCACGTGCTCGCCACTGCAGCGAGATCGTCTCAAGGGGGATGTCGGTAGCGAGCGCAACGCCATAGAGCGAGGCCTGGCGGACGGGAGACTCGATGACCTCGATGACGGAACCTGCTCGGAAGAACGCCGCAGGCCTGTCTTGTACGTCCATGCGGAGCCGTGGTTCGAGTCCTACGCGGGAGAACTGGCCGATCGCTGTGTCGAGGTCGGGGACAAGGACGACGATGTGGTCGACGGTGATCCCTTCCACAGGATCGCCTGCCACCGGTGTGTATGTGTGGATGCGCATGGCGGGGGCTGTGCCCGTCCACGCCCACTTCGGGTCGCCTGTCCTGAGGGACACATCGCCGAAGGTTGGTGAGGCGCTCCATCCAAAGGAGGTCCAGTCGATGGGCAGTTGCAGTCCTGCGATCTGTGTCATGGGGGGAAGGTACACCCGAACCGGTCGCTGAGATCCCCGATACCGAAGACCCGACGAATCGAGTCGGCGCTGTCCCGCACTTCCCCGAACGAGAACGGCCGCATCGACACATCGGGTCTTCTGCAGCCCAAGGTACGCCGTTCGCGCGGTGGGTTCAATGGGTCTGATCCCTAGCTTTTCCCACTCTCATCGTATCCCGCCCGTGCTGTGGGCTGACGGCGTCGTATGCGGGGCCTCCAACCTCGGGTATGCGGGATCACGGCAACACGGGTAGGGGGTAATCCACATATCCACAGGTATCCACAGGGGGTTGTGCACAACCTCCTGTGGCAAAGTTCCCGTGCGCAATCTTTCGCGGTTAGGCGAGAAGTCCGCCGTAGAGCTCCAGGAGGCGTTCGGCTGTCTGTTCCCATGAGAATCTCTTGCTGAAGGCCACCCCTCCTGCTGCGAGGTGCTCTGCGAACGACGGATAGTCGAGGATGGCTGCCACGGCGGCTGCGAACGCCGCGGGCTCGTGGCGATCTACGAGTATCCCGGACTCAGCAGCGTTCACGACATAGGGGAGACCCCCCGTGTTCGACGCGACAACGGGTGTTCCGCACGCTTGGGCTTCGGCCGCAACGAGCCCGAACGACTCGCTGCGCGACGGGACGATGACGACGTCAGCCGCCCGGTAGTGGTTGGCGAGCACATCGTGGGGGAGCGGGTCGAAGAAATGGACCTTGCCACCGAGTCCCGCAGCTTCGATGGTGTCGTGGCAGCGAGCGAGTTCGTCGGCGCCGTCCCTGCCACTGGCACCTCCAACGATGTGGAGCACCGTCTGGTCGGCATACGCCGAGTCCCGCTGTGTGAGGAGCGATAGCGCCTGAACTGCGACGTCCGTTCCCTTGTGCGCTTGGATCCTGCCAACGAACAGCACGATCTGCTCATCGCCGAAACCGAGATGTGCACGCGCTCGCGCCTTGCTTCCGGGCCGGAAGATGTCGTGGTCAACGCCCGGCGGAGAGACACACAGTCTCTCGGGTGATGCGCCGTAGTGCTCAAGAAGATCGTCGAACTCGTACGGAGTCGAGGCGATCACACAGTCGCTGCGGGCGATCACCTCCTGTTCGGTGAGGAGGCGATCCGTGCTCGAAGCAGATTCGCGTGTGGACCTGGCAGCATCCTTGACCCTGCCAAGGGTGTGGAACGAGTTCGCAAGGGGGATGCCCAATGCATCCTTGAGACGAACGCCACACCTCCCCGACAGCCAATAGTGGCTGTGGACGATGTCGAGGTTCTTCCCCTGTGCGCGGATCCACTTCTCGACACGCTCAGCGAACTCTGCTGCATGGAACCGCATCTCAGGGATGGGAATCGACTCGACCGGCCCAGCCTCGATTTGCACGACACGGTACCGTTCATCGATCTCGGTGACGGCCGGTGTTGAGAGGTCGGCCCTCCGGGTGAACACCGTGACGTCAACGTCTCGGTCGGCCATCGTCCTCGATAGGCGGTCCAGATACACGTTCATGCCGCCCGCATCTCCCCTGCCGGGTTGGTGCAAGGGAGAGGTGTGCATCGCGATGTAGGCAACTGCTGAGATCACGGCAGCGTTCCTGTTACCTGATAGAGCGGCCGGGGCGCCGCGCCGTGCTTGAACTTGTAGCGTTCGTCACCCTTGAGGAAGTCGAACACCTTGGCGCCGCGTGCTATCTGGGCTTCGATCATCGACGCGAGGAGCACGATCCCTGGAGATGCCATCGCTGCATCGTTGTCGTATGCGGAGTTGTAGTAGAAGTAGCCTTCCTCGGACTCGAAGCCGAACGCGCTCGCCCTGGGGATACCGTCACAGTCAAGGGTGTGGATCGTGGCTCCCGCATGTATGAGCAGGTCTTCGAAGTACGACTGCATCGGACCTGTCATGAACGTGGCCTTGTCGCCTTGGGAGGTGCGATGCATCGCACAGAACATGGCGATCGCCTCTGGGCCGTGTCGAACGACCTCCATCTCGCCGAACTCGGCAACGAACCTTCTTCGCTTGCGGCGCACCTCGTGGCGCTCCTTCTTCCCGATACGGCCAAGCCACTCGTCGTACGACGCAGGCAGAGCGAGGACGGCAGCTGTCTCGTGCTGTTGGGTGACCGGCTCTCCTCCGGCTTCCCGGATCGCATCCTCGACCGTTGCAACAGCTTCATGTGGCAGCGAATCGAGGCACAGCGATGCTCCCCCGTGGGATGCGAGCGCACGGGCAAGCGCTGCTCCGCCGCGCTCTCCCAGCGGGCTGTGATAGTCGGTGAGGTTCGACTGGCCTGCGAACTCGACGTGTTTGCCGTCCGTCACGAGGGCGACGGCGCCCTTATCGTCCGCCTCGATGTGGAGGTCGAGCCCAGCGGTGTCCCTATGGTTCCACACGACCTCGAGGAAAGGCCGCGATGCGAACGGCCCGATCGAGGCCGCCACAGGCTGAAGGTCGGTTGGGAACGGGTCCCACGGCGATATCGACATCATCCATCGACCACGATCGTGTGCCCGACCGGCTCGCCGGCACCGAGGACCGGCGGGGACATCTCGTCTGCGAGGCCGCTCGCCATGGGCTCAGAGAGGATGCCAACAGTCTGTGCTGCGTGGAGGGCCGCTGCAACCGCCATAGCGGGGTTGCCAGACTCGGACTTCGCTGCGACGGCGATCCCGTTGCGTGCGAGCCCGATCGAACCCTCTGCGCCGATCTTGACAGGGCCACCCCAGGTGAGGGCGAGACGACCGTCAGGGCGGGTGTTGTCTGCGGTCATCGCGCCGTATGCGGTCATGGCGGTGGTGACAGGTTCGGCCTCCGGGGTGATCGTGAGCTTGGCGAATGCTGTAGCGAGTGTGCGCACCGTTCCTCTGAGCGTCGGTGCCCCGCAGCCGTCGATGCCAACAGGAAGGGGATCGGCCCCTGTGTAGTCGCGTATGACGTCGACGATCGTCTGCTGCAGCGGATGGTGCTGGTCGAGATAGGAACGCGGATCGAGGCCGGCCACAGCACACGCAGCGAGCCAACCAGCGTGCTTGCCCGAACACATGTGGAAGATCCGTTCCGGTGCCACACGGCCACGGGTCGCCTGGTAGCGGTCGGCGGCAGGGGAACGGGGCCTTCCGAGCGTACAGCGGAGATCGTCGACGGTGTAGCCATGGTCGGAGAGGATCGTGCGTACCGTTGCCAGGTGAACCGGATAGCCGCTGTGGCTGGCGCAGGATATCGCAAGCTGCTCCGCTGGGAGATCGAGGCCGTGTCTACGTGCCGCGATCGCCTGGAACGGCTTGATCGACGATCGGTAGAACATCGCCCTATCGACGTCACCGGACGACAGGAGTGTGGTGCCGTCGGCATCAAGGACGACGACCGCTACATCGTCGAAGGACTCAGAGAGTCCCGAGCGAACCCGGGCAAGGCGCATCGATCAACCGCAGAACCGTCGGACATGCCGCGGCGTAGAGAGTGGTGGGGTGCATCGATCCATCAGGATCATGATTTTAGCAAGCAGCGCGTACCGTTGGATACGGGTTCACTGCCACGCCCCCCGGCCGGATCTCGAAATGGAGGTGGGTCGAGGTGTACCGGGCATTGCCGGAGTTCCCCACATACCCGATCACGGTGCCCTTGCTCACATGTTGCCCACTCGACAGGTTCGAAGCTGTTGCTTGTAGGTGTGCGTAGTAGTACTTCGTGCCGTTGCTCGCGTAGAGGTAGGCAGTCGTCCCACCAAGGGAGTTGGAGCTGAACTTCACGGTTCCATCCACGACTGCAACGAGGGGCGTGTTGCGGGGAGCGAACATGTCCACGCCCTTGTGGCGCCTTCCGCCGGAGCGTGGGAATCCCCAAGAGTCGATGAACGAGGCGCCTCCCTGGACGGGGCAGACGAAGCCTGCCGCGGACGACGCGGACGACGAGGACGACGAGGACGACGACGAAGAGGACGAAGAC
>CAYLIR010000126.1:0-5708 GCA_964383515.1 uncultured Acidimicrobiaceae bacterium | reverse complement strand
GGTCCGGCTCGAGCCGGTGGTTCTCAGCGGCCGCGTGACCACAGATTCCGGGCGCCCGCTACCGGGGGCGGGTGTCGGCCGCGGTGCTGTCCGGGACACGACAGACATCGAGGGACGCTATTCGCTCGAGCGAGCGACGCCTGGTCGGATCAGCCTGTCGCGGTCGGCATGGGAGCCGCTCGAAGTCGAGTGGGACGGTGCTGTGGATGAACTCGACCTATCGATGTCGCCGCGTATCGTCAGAGCACTGCGCGTATCGCCAGACGATGTCCTCGATCCCGAGAGGTGGAAGGCGATTCTGGACCTGGGCGACACAACGGGGATCAACGGTCTTGTCGTCGATCTCAAAACGGAGAACGGAACGGTCGTGTATCTGTCGCAGGTGGTGACAGCGAACACCATCGGTGCGGTGAACAGCTACTTCAACGCAGCCGACGTGGTTGCGCAGGGTCATGAGCGCGGGTTGTACATGATCGCCAGGATCGGCGTGTTCCAGGACGATTTCTATGCAGCGGCAGAACCGGACAGGGCGGTGCGTACACGGGACGGAAATCTGTGGAAGACGCGCAATGGCCGTGCGTGGCTCGACCCTTCCGATCCGGCCGCGTACGAGTATTCGATCGCCATAGCAGACGAAGCATGCAGGCTCGGGTTCGACGAGGTTCAGTTCGACTACGTCTCGTACCCCCTCGGGGGTGATGTTTCGACCGCCGTGTTCGACGGCGACTACAACCAGGAGGTGCGGGTAGCGTCGATCGACGCTTTCCTCACGAGGGCGTACTCGGTGCTGCACCCTGTTGGATGCACGGTCTCGACAACCCTTCTCGGGATCGTGTTGGAGTCCTCAGCGGACGAGGGCGTCGGCCAGCGGCCATCGACTCTCTCACGGATCGTCGATGTCCTGTCGCCGACCCTGTACTCGACGAACTACGGAAGTGGCTGGAAGGGCTACGACGACCCGAACGCTTTCGCTCAGGACATCGTGATGACGGCACTTGCCGCAGGCCAGGCCAAGGCCGATGGGTCTGCGTACTTCCGCCCATGGCTCCAGACCTGGGCGATCGACGATGCCCAGCAGCGGGCGATACAGTCAGGCGTGAGTGAGATGGGGATGGGATGGCTGCTGTGGAGCAACGAATCGAACTACTCGCGAGCAGCGCTACCTCCTCGCTGAGTGCTCTCAGGGAAGCGCTTGTCGAGTGCACCACATGTCCGAGGCTCGTCGCATGGCGCAGTGAGGTTGCAGCAGCAAAGCGTGCTTCGTTCAAGGATGAGGAGTACTGGGGCAGGCCCGTTCCGGGCTTCGGTGACCCCGATGCCCGTATAGCGGTCATCGGCCTCGCACCTGCAGCCCACGGATCGAACCGAACGGGACGGATGTTCACCGGCGACCGCTCGGGGGAGTGGCTGTACCGTGCTCTGTTCCGCGCCGGCTTGGCGAATCAGCCAACGTCCACGGACCGCGACGATGGCCTCACGCTGATGGACGTGTGGGTCACAGCGCCGGTACGGTGCGCGCCTCCCCAGAACAAGCCGACCGGCGATGAGCGCGATGCGTGTGCCCGATGGTTCGACGCCGAACTCGCATTGCTCAAGGATGTGACGGTGTACGTCGTTCTCGGGCAGATCGCCTATGTGTCGTTGTGGTCACATCTCGCACGTAGCGGCCTGGATCTCCCCAGGCCGCGTCCGAAGTTCGGGCATGGATACGTCGCTGCTGTTGGCGATGTGTCGATACTGATGAGCTATCACGTGTCTCAGCAGAACACCTTCACAGGCAGGCTCACCGAATCGATGCTCGATGGCGTGTTCGGTGCAGCCGTCGCTTTGGCAAGGTCGGCGTAGTAGCACGCAGAACGAGCCTCCTCCATCGTCGTGAACGCCTCGTCGAGAGCAGGATACGGGTTCGTCTTCACGCCGTCGATGATGATCTCGAAGTGAGTGTTCGGTGTTGTCTTTTCGGCGTTTCCCGAGTCGCCGAGGTACGCGATGACATCGCCTGCAGACACCTCGGATCCGATGACGAGGGTCGGGTAGTAGGCGGTCGTGACGCCGCCTGTGCCGTCGTCCGTCCCGGTGTGGTCGTTGTTGAGATGCAGGTACATGGTCTCAACGCCGTTGCCGTGGTCGATCGTCAGGTAGTAGCCCGAGAGCCGGTGATATCCCATCTCTGTGACGACGCCGTCGGCGACCGCGAGGATCTCAGACCCTCGCTCTGCAACGATGTCCGTCCCCTTGTGGCGGCGGCCACCCGACCGCGCCTCACCCCAAGAGTCCCGGAACCGGACCGTCTCGGCGTTGACAGGGAAGACCGAGAGCGTGAACGTGGTGTTGTCCTGTTCGGCGCGTGCGGGGGCAGGTGTTCCAGCGGGCCACAGGCCGCTGATCGATATCGTCGTTGCCGCTGCGAACGCGGCGAAGCGCAGTGTTCTTGAGCGCATGGTGTTGACCTCCTCGGGCGCCTTCGCGGTCGTTGCCGGTGGCTGCCTCATCGTGATGTCAGGTGGAACGCTATATGCGGAGTTCGCCTATTTGCGCGAAGATCTCTGATTCACACACGGCCATGGTGGAAACTCGATAGTTGTATCTGGTGGGGAGGTATCGTTGTGGGGAACGTACGAAGGAATGAGACGTGCCCAACACAACACCCGCCGGTGCCCGCGACGCTGTCTGGATGGCGCAACGGCGTTCGGCAGCTCTTGAGACGATGCCGACGCTCGCGATGCCCTCGCCACGCGAGGAGATCTGGCGATATCTCGATCTTGATTTCGACCCGGCCCTCGATACTGCGCCGTCTGCTCCTGGGAAAGGCGCAACCGACGAGATCGTCGAGAGCTGGCATGGCAATGTCATACGCATCGTCGACGGATTCACCGTGACCGATGGCGTCTCAACGGTCGGCGAGCGCGAAGACGAGGTCGACACCATCACGACCGACGACCTCTTCACGACCGCGTTCGTGGCGTATTCGCCGGGCGCTGCGTATGTCGGAGCCGAACTGCTGGAAGAACCGGTGTTCGTCGACGTCGTCGCTACCGGCTCTGCATCGACGTTTCCCGGCGTGCATGTGGATGTTCCAGCGGGTACCCAAGCGACTGTTGTCGTCCGATTCGGGTCGACGACCGATGTCGGGTCCACCGTCGTGCCGACCGTTTCCGCTTCGGTTGGCGACAATGCCCAACTCACCTTGAGCATCATCCAGAACTGGAACTACGCGACCCGAGCCTTTGGACGGGGCGTTGTCCGGCTGCGCAGGGACGCGTCGTTGATCCTGAGCGAAGTCGGGCTCGGTGCGAAGCTCGGCAGGCTCCACCTCGACGTGGACTTCATCGGAACTGGGTCACATGCCAAGATCTACGGCGCCTACTTCGGCGAGGAAGACCAGGTGCTCGACTATCGGTACTTCATGAACCACATCGGCACCAACACCCGTGCGGACATGTTCTTGAAAGGAGCCGTTGCGGATCGTGCGCTCTCCGTGTTCACAGGGATGATCCGCATCGAAGAGAGCGGACAGCGGACCGAGTCGTTCCAGACCAACCGCAACCTCATCCTGTCCGATGGCGCATCGGCACAATCCGTGCCCAATCTCGAGATCCTCAACAACGATGTCAAGTGCGGTCACGGATCGAGTGTCGGTCCGCTCGACCAAGATCAACGCTACTACCTCATGTCACGTGGGCTCACTCCAGAGAGCGCAGACAGGCTTCAGGTCCACGGGTTCTTCGAGGAGGTCGTCGAACAGATTCCTGACACACACGTTGCCAGCTGGGCAAGGGACAAGATCAACCGCAAGTACACCAGAGCTCAAGAAGAGGGTCGTGTATGACGCAGGTGCTCATAGGCGCGCTCGACGACCTCGTCGAGGGCTCGGGGACCTGCGTTGAAGCAGGCGGCCTCGCACTGGCCGTGTTCCGATCGGGTGAAGAGGTATATGCCATCGAGAACCGGTGCTCACATGCTGAAGCCTCGTTGTGTGAAGGTGATGTGTTCGGCGGTGAAGTCGAGTGTCCGCTGCATGGCGCAGCGTTCGACATCGCTACGGGAGAAGCACTCACCCTCCCTGCAACCAAGCCCGTTGCGACCTATCGCACGAGGGTGGACAACGGCAACGTGTTCATATCGCTACCAGACAGTGAGGATTGCTGATGACCAATGCACTTGAGGTTCACGGCTTGAAGGCCAAGATCGGCGATCTCGAGATCCTCCGCGGTGTCGATCTCGCGGTCCCGTTCGGTGAGGTCCATGCGATCATGGGGCCGAACGGCTCAGGAAAGTCGACGCTCAGCCATGCGCTGATGGGGAAGCCGGAGTACGACGTTTCAGGTACGATCCTCGTCGGCGGCATCGACATAACAACGATGACGGTCGACGAGCGGGCACGGGCAGGCCTGTTCGTTGCCTTCCAATACCCGACCGAGATTCCTGGGGTGTCCCTCGACGATCTGACCACAGAGATGGCACTGAGCGATCCAGACGATCCGGGCTACGCGGACCGCGTCGAGCGAGCGACCCAACGCCTCGACATGGACAGGTTCCGTTCCCGCTCGGTGAACCTCGGCCTGTCGGGAGGCGAGAAGAAACGATCGGAGATGTACCTGCTTGGTGTTGCGAATCCCAAGGTCGCCGTGCTCGATGAGATCGACTCTGGCCTCGACATCGACGCCGTGCGCGAGGTCGCTGCGATGGTCGAAGCACTCCGCAGCCCCGATCTCGGCATGGTCATCATCACCCACTACAGCCGCATCCTGCGCTACATGTCCGTCGACACGGTGCATGTGATGGTCGGCGGCACGATCGTCCGCTCAGGCGGCCCAGAGATCGCTGAGGAACTCGAAGGCAGCGGGTACACGGAATACCAGGTAGCGTCGGCGCGTTGACGCCGACCATGGAGTCGCAGCTCGAACTTGTCTACGTTGCAGACCCCATGTGTTCGTGGTGCTGGGGTTTCGCTCCCGTCATCGAACAGGTGGAACAGGCCTTCGACCTGCCGCTGCGCATCGTTGTCGGCGGCCTTCGACCGGGAGACAGAGCAGAACCCCTCGATGCCATCCGGGGGTACCTTGCCGACCATTGGTCCCAGGTAGCGGCTGTCAGCGGGCAGCCATTCGACCATGCAGGGCTCGACCGGGAGCACTGGATGTACGACACGCTTGTGCCTGACACGGCAGTTGTTGCGATGCGCCAGAGGTCGCCGGGGGACACGCGACGCTTCCTCGACACGGTGCAGCGTGCGTTCTATGCCCACGGGGTCGATATCACGGACCCCCTGGTCTACGGTGGTCTTGTGGACGGGTTCCCGGTCGATCCCGATGCCTTCGTCGACCAGATCGGATCTGGAGAGATGCGCGCTGCTACCGAGCAGGACTTCCTCGAGGCGAAGGCACTCGGCGTCACGGGGTTCCCCACACTGCTGATGCGCAACAGCGTATCCACGCTGCCGATCAGCTACGGGTTCTCGCCGTTCTCCACGGTCGCTGACAGGATCAACGACCTCATCGAGAAGCATCATCCTGATGTCGCGGCTGGCCTTGTCTGTGACATCGAAGGCGGAACCTGTTGACACGGGCAGATGGGCGGGTCATCGGTACCAGGGCTAGGGCAGACGCTGTGACGGCGGGGTAGGGCGTCTGCAGCCACAACGGGGCGTATCGGATCGCTCTGGCAAGCAGCTGAGGTCGATCGCGCCCTAGGCTTGTGCGCCATGG
>CAYLIR010000125.1:0-5815 GCA_964383515.1 uncultured Acidimicrobiaceae bacterium | reverse complement strand
TGCGCTCAGCGTAGGGCGCAGGATGAACCGATGCGACATGGGTATGAGTGAAGCGATCCGTGTGAGGGATTCACAGAATCTGCTTCATATACATGGGACAACGTGCGAGTCACTCCTGAGCGGGTGGGCGTGCATGTGGTGCGGGGCACCGACAGTGAGCTTCTCTACTACCTACAACTTGACGCCGTTTGACCGACACAATGCCTATCTCGGTCGGGCTCGTGACAATAGGGGTGATACCGCCACCGGCCTGGCTGCATTGTGGACCGATGTTCTGCCGATCACTAGCCGTAGACACGGCTTCAGGGATGCGTTGATGGTGCCACTGAAATTGCCCGGGGTTGCTCGGCGGGTTCCCGTGAGCGTCGCCACAGCCGAGGTCGCGTTGTGCAGCGTCGCCCATCCTTTGTGGCAATGGTGTCGACTCCGCGCTCCGCCTCGAGTTCCCTGAAGGCGGCCAGTAGTGCTTGTCGAGCATCCACTACAGCGTCCTCGCGTATCTCTACGGAGAGTAGCTCAGGTCAGCGGCTTCGGTGGAGTGCCTCGGCGGTTGGTACGCTGCTGAGAAGCAAAGGGGACGCGTTGGGCCACACACCGCAGACTTGGCAACAGGCGGCACGCCTCGCCGCGTTCGAGTGGGTCAGTGCTCAGACGAACGGTGGTGAGCTTCCGATCGCCAACTCACTGCTCAACGGCTATTCCTTCGATGGGCATCGGATGCCGCTTATTGGGCAGAGGGGGATATGGAAGCCGGCGGTGCTCGACCTTCCGATATCGATCATCACCGCTGCACCCAAGATCGGGATCGAACCACCGTACCCCGATGAGATGACACCCGATGGTCGCCTGTTGTATCGCTACGAGGGCACTGACCCGAACCTGTGGACGAACGTTGGTCTGCGCACAGTCATGGAACTGGGGGTGCCCGTCCTGTATCTGAGGGGGATCGTCCAGGGTCTCTACATGGCGGAGGGAGCTCTCATCGTCGAAGACGACCCGGCGCAGCTCACCTTTACCGTGTACACGGCGCCGTTGGAATCGGTTGAGGCAGGATTGCCGCTGGATATGGACGACGCATCACATCGGTACTACCTGCGCACTGTCAAACAGCGGGTCGACCAGCAGGCGTTCCGCCACGCTGTGCTCAACGCGTACCGGACGCGCTGTTCGGTCTGTCGACTGAAGCATCCCGAACTGCTCGATGCTGCCCACATCGTTCCGCATGCCGACGGTGGCAAAGCAGTCGTGCCGAACGGTCTATCGATGTGCAAGATCCACCACGCAGCGTTCGACGCAAACATTCTCGGAGTTCGCCCCGACCTCAAGATCGAGATCCGCGATGACGTTCTCAGCGAAGTCGATGGCCCGATGCTCAAGCACGGTCTTCAGGAGATGCACGGGAGTCATCTGCTCCTTCCGCGCAAGCCTGAGCTGCGGCCGTCACCAGAACTCGTCGAGCAGCGGTACACCGTTTTCTGCGGATAGTCGCGTCCCCCTACTCCTGCACAGCAGCGAACCTTTGCGTAGACCAGTCGGCGAACCCTGCGACCTGTTCCCATGACACATCGAGCTCATGGATCTCGTGCCCTGCCTCCGGCCATCGGTGGGAACCCCAGGTGTGCCGGATGGTCGTGACGCTGTATGCGGGCAGGGCACCGCTGAGGTCGAGATATGCCGTGGCGGGTTTGCGTGCTCTGGCGATTGTCCCATCGGGAACGATGTCAGGCAGACCTCGGTTGTTCGCTCTTCCTGCTGGAGGAACGAACATGGAGTTGGGATCCAAGCGTGATCGTTTTCGGTGGTGAAGTGTCTCCGGTGATCCGGGCAGCGAGGAGTTTTGCGGCAACCGTGCCGATCTCATATGTCGGCTGGCCGATCGTGCTGAGTGGCGGATCGCACAGGTTGGCCCATGCGAGTTCGTCGAACCCGATCAGGCCGAAGTCGTGTGGTGAGAGGCCGGCATCCTTGATAGCGGTCAGCACGCCGATCATCATCATGTTGTTGCCAACCAAGAAGGCGTCGGGCGGAGGATGCAACCGGAGAAGCGAATGGGTAGCCGAGTACCCGCCTGTGACCCGAAAGTCCACCCAGCGCAGCAACTCGTCTGACCCGCCGATCGCATCGAGATATCCATCTGCCCGTTCACGACCGGTCGAGGTCGTTTCCGGGCCTGTGATGCACGCGATCCGCTCGTAGCCTTGCTGGATCAAGTGTCGGGTTGCTTGTGCCGCTGCGTCCCGGTTGTCGAGTCGGACAACGTCGAGATCCTCTGCGTCGATCGTTCGGTCGACCGTAACGACAGGTATGCCAGCAGACGTCAGAAGAGACACATCGGACCGCAAGGCGTCGGCTGGGGTGATGATGCATCCAGACATCTGCTCGTCGTGAACGAGCTCCACATATGTGAGTTCCTTTTCGGGATCTTCGTCTGCGTTGCACAGTACGACGGAGAAGCCGAGTTCTATGGCGGTGTCCTCGATGCCGCGCGCCATTTCGGTGAAGAACGGGTTGCGGATGTCTGAGATGATGAGCCCCCATACACGTGCCGACCGTGCTCGCAGTGACCGCGCCACGCGGCTCGGCCGGTAGTCGAGCTCAGCTACCGCTTCTCTGACGCGTGCGACCATCGCCGAGTTGACGCGACGGCCATTGAGGACTCTCGAGACTGTGGCAGGCGAGACACCGGCGAGGGCAGCTACCTCGCGTATGGTTGTCACTTGCTGGCTCCTGCATGGAGGTCAACGGTCATGGCCACGGCTCATCCTCTGGTTTCGGAGATCGTGCTGGATGGGCGCTGTTGTCGCGTAGAGCTCTCGGTAGTGTGCATAGCCATCGTCGTAGAGTTCCCGTGATTGTCCGGGTTCTATCGTAGTGTGCTCGTTCGTCCACGCCTCGATGTCGTCCATCTGCAGCAAGCCAGAAGCAAGACCGGCGATGAACGCATCACCGTACGACGCGCCGATCCGTTGACGTGGCACGATCTGTTCGAATCCGCCAACATCGCTGACGATCTGCATCCACAGCGATGTCGTGGTCCCGCCCCCCACTGCAACGAGGCGCTCGATCGGGACGCCCGCATCCCGTATCGCCTCGATGTTGTGCCGTGCACCATAGGCAACCCCCTCCAGGATTGCTCTCATCAAGTGGCCTCGGCCATGCCTCAGGCCAAGACCAGCGATGACTCCGGTAGCGAGCGGGTCATTGATCGGTGTGCGCTCGCCCTCGAAATACGGCAGGACCAACAGTCCTTCGCTACCCGGAGCAACCTCGGCCGCTTCGGCGAACAGGTCCGAGTAGCCGTCTCTTCGAGCCGAAGACGGTGATGTCAGCATTCTGACCCATTCAGTCAGCGACCCCGCAGTGGCCATACCCGCAGCGATGTTGTACTGGCCGCGCTCGAGGCCGCCGACCGTCCACGCCCCGGGGACCGACGCGATCGTCTCGGTGACGAGGATGAAGAACATCGTGCTGCCGTACATGATCATCAGGTCGCCAGGCCGATGTACGCCAGCACCAAGCGCTTCGGCTGCAGCGTCCACCGTGCCAACCGCGACGGGGATGCCAGCGGGCAGGCCCGTAGCTCTCGCTGCATCGTCGGTGAGGATCCCGGCTACGTCGGAAGGCCAGGCAATCTCGGGAAGCATCTCGAAGCCCTCCTGCAGATCCTTTGCGAGGGCATTGGACCATGCCACGGTCTCAAGATCCATGAAGGGCATGAAGTGCGAAGCCTGGTGGGGATCGATGCGGTGTGCTCCCGTGAGCCGAAAGACGACGTACGATGACGCTGTGGTCACTCGCGCCGTGCGCGCCCAGACATCCGGCTCCTTCTGGCGAATCCACTCCATCTTGGGAACCAAGGCTTGGCTGCTCAGATCCATGTGTGCATAGGACCTGATGGATTCAGCCCCAAGGTGCGCAGTCAGTTGTTCAACCTGGTCAGTCGAACGAGTGTCGATTCCATACAGAATGCCCGGCCGCAGTGGCTGGTCGTGCTCATCGAGGGGAAGCAGGCAAGGACCGATCGCACTCACAGCCACTGCGGCGACGTCGCCAGGCGAGTACCGGCTCGTGTCGAAGACTGCTCGACACAGCTGGACCGTCTCGCCCCACCAGAGGTGTTCCGCGTCATGCTCGTACCAACCGGGATGTGGGCTGTTGGTCGTATGCTCGACAACCGCGGTCGACAGCACGGCACCCGACGGGTCGGTGAGTACTGCTTTCGAGCTTCCAGTCCCAATGTCGATCCCGAGCAGTAGGTCAGCCATGGTCCTCTACGCCAGCGCCACAGATGTGCACTTGGAGCCCCAGCTTCCAGAACATGGCTGCCTTGGTGAGCATGGCCTCCCTCGCTTGGCTGTCTGATTCGGCATATGCCACAGTCACATGGTTCGATTTGTGTTGAGCCATGAATTGGTTGCGAGACACACCATGGAGCACGGCGTGCATGATGGGCCATTCCGGTGTGGTGGCATCGAGGCGGCGCTTGGTTTCCTCCTCGGGCAGTTCGACTGCCTCGGCTGTGCCCAGGTCGACATGTAGCTGATCCTCGATCTGGTAGACACGGCTCCAGACGACAGCTCCCGGTCGAGAGATTCCGCTGAGGGTGCCCCCGCCCTGTCGGAAGTACATTGCCGGTTGGCGGTCGCTGTGGGCAGCGGCATAGCCACCTTGAATGTGGTTCGCGGGGATTGAACCGGAGATCATGAATGTCCACACGAACTCTTGTCGTCCGCCCACATCGAAGTACTCACCCCATCGCACGTCGTGCAAGGTCGCGGATGGGTCGATGCCGAGGTGCTTCCACACGCGGTTCGTGACGACCAGATCTACAGCGACGCCCTCGTCGACTTCGTTGAAGTGGGGGATCGGCTCACCATCCCGAATCACTTCGTCTGTCCCGCGGCGGGTGATCGGTGGCCGGTCTGCGTTGTTCAGCAGCCCCTCAGCCAGGTCGGACGCCGGTGCGATGTCTGCCATGCCGAGTTGGTATTGAATGCCGATGACGTCGCACTCGAACCGATCGGCCAACCGTCCAGCTGCGATGTACATCTTCATCTGGCTGTGGATCTGGTCGTCGGTGAGCTCGCTGGCTTCATCCGTACCGGTGTTGAAGGTGAAGCCCCGGGTCGAAAGCCAGTCACGTGTCCCCGATGCCTCATCGTCGGTGACCAGTGCCATTTCGGCGAGAAGTGCGGTCTGGCTGAGTCTCTCCTTGAACATCCCTATCGGGTGCAGGAGGGAGTCGTCGATGATCGCATTGAACATTCCCATGCAACCCTCGTCCAGCACTCCGATGATCGCCTTCCGGTGGAGCAACTCCTCGGCAAGGTCCGTTCCGATGGCTACGGCCTCGCTGTCTGAGGCACTCGGCTCGAAATCGGTGACGTGTGCCGTATCATGTTCCACTACTCCACGGTCGAGCCAACTGCGGAAGCCGTCTCTGAAGAACGCATCGTCGAAAGTCTCGCTCCAGAGCGTCGAGTAGCTCCTTCCGGCTTTGGTCAGCGAAGCGTTCAGATTGAGCAGGCCGACGAGACCGGGCCAGCGCCCGCTCCAGTTGGCGACGGTGAGTATCGGCCCTCGATGGTGCAGGAGGCCAGCAAGCACATGATGGCTGAACTGCCAGATCGATTCGGCCACGACGATGGCCGCGTCTGGGTCCAGATCAGCGAATACGTCCATGCCCTCTCTCTGGCTGGAGATGAATCCATGCCCAACGTCGGATCGGAATTCGTGGGCTCTCGTGATCCCGACTCCGAACTCCTTGGCGACACCAACGATGGCCGACTCGAGGTCTTGCTGGGCAGGCCAGCCG
>CAYLIR010000124.1:0-5858 GCA_964383515.1 uncultured Acidimicrobiaceae bacterium | reverse complement strand
TCACACGGTCACGCGCATCGTACATCCAGGGGGGCCTGTCACGCTCCCTCGAAGCCGCCTTCCTCCCCGATGCTTAGGGCCTTGGCGCTAGGGTCACTCTCGTTCGAATACCTGGCCGAGGGCGGCGGGGGCCTCGGAGCCGAGGAGGTTGCGCATTCGGGGGAAGGTGTTGCCGAGTTTCTTGAACCAGTCCGAGTAGACGAACACGAGGGCGAGGATCATCAGCGGGAACGGTGCAACCGGCAGCACCTGGGACACGCCAGGGAACACATCCTGGAGCTGGAACGCCATCACCTGGAGTGCACCGAACAGATATGCGCCGAGGGCAACACGCAACGGATGCCATCCGCCGAAGATCACCATGGCGAGGGCGATCCACCCGAGATTCAGCGTGAGCGTTTCACGCCATCCGAGCTTCACATCCAGCGAATAGGCCGCACCTGCGATGCCGACCATCGCACCGCCGAGAACCGTGTACCAGAATCGCAGCTTGTTCACGTTGATCCCCCTGGCGAACGCTGCCTCCGGCCGTTCACCGATCCCCTGGAGGTTCAAGCCGGGCCGCGTGCGGTAGAAGAACCACCAGGTCGCTGCGATCGTCAGGAAACTGAAGTAGACGACCAGATCCTGGTCGAAGAGGACCTTACCCAGGAACGGGATATCGGACAGGACCGGGATCGGCAGGGACGGAACCCGCGGGCCACGCTCACCGACGAACGAATCGCCGAGGAACGACGCCAGGTCGATGGCGAGCAGCGTCAGGACGAACCCGACGGCGATCTGGTTCAGTTTCAACCCGATGCTCGAATAGGCGATGATCGCGGCAATGGCGGCGCCGACGACAGCCGCAACGACGAAACCAGCAAGGGCATGGCCTATCCAGAACGCAACGGCGAACGCCGTCATCGCAGACAGGCGCAGGCTTCCTTCGAGCGACAGGTTGATGACACCCGATTTCTCGGTGATCGTCTCGCCCATCGAGGCGATGATGAGCGGAGCGGCCGCAGCGATGATGGAATTGAACGTGGATTCCACGGCTACGGCTCCTTGCGCGGGGTCAACGAACCAGGAGCGTGCTTGGCAGCCCAGCCACCGGCGAACAAGACGAACAGGACGATGATGCCCTGGAGAACGCCGCCAAACGCTGAATCGAGGCCGAGCCTGAGATCGAGTTGTGTGCTTCCCACCGAGATCGCCACGAAGAAGAAACTGATCGGCGCGACAGCAACTGCGCTGAACCCGGCGAGCAACACCACGAGTATGGCGAGGAACCCATAGCCGCCGGACACCGCGGGAACGAGCTTGTGGTGGAACGCCATGGCCTGAACCGTTCCTGCGATACCAGCAAGCGCACCGCCGATGGCGAACGCACCGAGCAGGTACCGGCTCGTCGGGATACCCCGCAGGTACGAGCTGTATGCGTTGTTCCCGACAGCCTTGAGCCGCAGGCCGAAAAGCGTTCCACGCAACAACAGCCACACGACGACAACGCTCACTATGCCGAGGATCACCGGCACCACAGGCCACGACTGGCCGAAGACGTGCAGTTCAGGCATCCACACCGCTTCGCGGAAGATGTCGGTGCCGCTCGTCGATGCGATGCCCGCACGTTTCCACGGCCCGATGACCAGGTAGGTGGCAAGGCCCGCAGCGACGAAATCGAGACCGAGCCCGCCGAAGATCTCGTGGACGCTCCCGTGCGTCTTGAGCACGCCGGCGAACAACGCCCACACGGCCCCACCGAGCGCACCGGCAACGATCGTCAGCGGGACCACGACCCATCCGGGGCCCGGAACCGATCGTGCAACCCAGGTCGCTGCGATCGCGCCCATGATGACCTGGCCCTCAACGCCTATGTTCCACAGCCCCGCCGCGAAGGTGACGACGAGCCCGGCGGCAGCGAGGACCAACGGTGCCCAGGCAAGCAACGTCGCGGACAGCTTTGCGGTAGATCCCATGGAACCACCCACAAGCAGCTTGAGCGCCTCGAAGGGAGGGGCTCCGACAGCCAAGAGCAGGCCGATGCCGACAGCGAGTGCAGCACCGACTGCCACAGCCGTTGACGCGAAGCGCAGCGACCGGGTCATACGCGTTCCTTCCCGCCGATGAGATACCCGAGCTCCTCGCCATCGGTTTCCGATGCGTCCCTGATGGCAAACACCCTCCCTGCGAAGAACACGACGATCCTGTCGCTGTAGCGCAGCAGCTCGTCGAGGTCGGCCGACGCGAACAGGATGGCAGTCCCGTGCTCACGTCTCGCGAGCAGCCTCGTCCATACGTAGGCGGCCGACTCCACATCGAGGCCGCGGGTCGGGTGTTCGAGGAGGAGCAGCTTCACTTCGTCGGGGATCATGGCGAGCAACAGGCGTTGTTGGTTCCCACCGGAGAGTCCCTCGGCATGGGATCCCGGCTGGCCCTTGATCGAATAGTCCTCGATCTCCTTGGCCGCCGCCTGACGCGCTGCCTTCCAATCGACGAAGAAGCTCGTGTCCTCAGATGCGAGTACCAAGTGCTCCGCGATGGATATCCCTTCGATGAGCCCTTCCTCGAGACGGCCTGCAGGCAGGTAGTGGACGCCCGCGGCAAGGTGCTCGCGGTAGGAGGCCTTCGTCAGGTCGACATCGTCGAGTTCGAGCGTTCCCGCCGATGGCGCGAGCAATCCGGCACATGCACGCAACAACGCCCGCTGGCCGCTGCCTTCAAGGCCTGCGAGGCCAACGATCTCGCCTCCTGCAACGTCGAGGTTCAGGTTCTCGATATGGGTCGTTCCCTCGTCGAGCACCACGTCGGCGAGACGGAGCAACGTTGGCCCAAGGGGGACGGCTTCCCGATCCTGGACGACGAACACCTTCCCGAACATCTTCTCGACGAGCGTCTCTGACGGCACGGGCATCTCGGCTTCGTACACGACCTTGCCCTGCCTGATGACCGTCACGGAATCGCACAGGTCCTCGACCTCTTCGAGCTTGTGGGATACGAACAGCACGATCAGCCCCTTCTCCGCGAGCTTGCCCAGTGTGTCGAAGAGTTGTTGGCGTTGGATCGCGGAGATGCCTGTTGTCGGTTCGTCGAAGATGAGGACCTTCGCCCCCAGCCACATCAAGCGTGTGATCGAGAGTTGCTGGCGCTCACCGATGGTGAGGCTCCCTGCGAGCCGATCCGGGTCAAACGTGAATCCAAGTTCGGAGCTGACGCGTTCGAGCTCTCGGAGAGCCTCGCTGCGGTCGAGCCTCACCGGCCCGGGGCTGCCAAGGGCGAAGTTGTCGACGACGGTCATCGGCAGGAACACGAGTGGGTCCTGATGGAGCATCCCGATGCCCGCGGCCAACGCGTCGGCAGGTGAGGAGAGCTCGAGCACCTCGCCGTCGAGGACGATCTGGCCCGCGTCCGCGCCGTAGAACCCCGAGAGGATCTTCATCAACGTCGACTTGCCTGCGCCGTTCTCGCCGAGGATCCCGTGCAGCGACCCCTCCTCCACGACAAAGGACACACCGTCACTGGCCCTCACAGGGCCGAAGTGCTTGTGGATGTCCCGTATCTCGAGCGCCATGATGCACAGGCTACCTCCTGGCGGGGACATGCAGAATCCGCGGCGAGCGCCTCTCTAGCGGGAGCGGAGGTCGTGGGGAATGTGGTCCTGGTCGTTGAACGTCCGCAGACTCGGCACGAACGCTCCGGCAAGCGGGATCAGCTTGACCCGGGCGAACGAAGCGTGGAAGAGCACGAGCCGCTCCCACTCCCACGGCGCTGGCGGGATCCCGAGCAGATGTGTGAGGCTCACCGAGTTCGTGCCACCGTGAGCAACGACCACGATGCGACCCGGATCCTCCTGAACGTGCCACATGCGGGGATCGCCGGGGTCTCGTACGACACCGCGTTGTTCGAGAAGCGAGTCGAGTGCCCCGGTCACCCTGTTGTGGAACGCGCGGAAGGATTCTCCGCCAGGAAGCCCCTCCCACCATTCCTCCGGGGTACGATCCTTCGAGTTCTTGAAGATCTCGACGACCGCTTCTTCGGAAACACCTTCCCAGTTCGGCATCTTCACCTCGACGAGGCTCTCGATGACCACTGGGGTGAGTCCTGTCGCTTCCGCGATGGGTGCGGCGGTCTGGAGTGCACGACGTGCAGGGGAGACGATGAGTTCGGTCGCGGCCTTCTTGTCCGTTGCGATACGGTTGGCAGCGAGCCTCGCTTGCAGCAAACCGCGTTCGGTCAAGTTCGGGTCCGTTTGGCTCAGGCCATCAACCGCCCATTGGGGCTGACCATGGCGTACGAAGAGGATGTCCATCGCCTCAAGGTTAGCGACGCGGCATCGCTCTCCTTCGATGGCAGATGCCGAGCGGCCGTTCGTCTGGTGTCCAGCCAGATGCGTCTCTAACCTTGGACCACCGGCCCATTCGGGCGGTGCGCAGGCACACATGCTGCGTCGAGAGAACATAGACAGAACAGAGGAGACACAGATGGCAACAGGCAAACGATCCGTTCGTTTGCTCGTACTCGTCGCGGTGCTGACATTGGTTGCAGCAGCGTGTTCCAGTTCGAGCGAAGGAACAGCATCCACAACAGTCGCCGACGGAGGCGCAACAGCATCCACAACGGCCGCCGACGGAAGCGCAACAGCATCCACAACGGTCGCCGACGGCGACGCTGCCCCTGACACCACACAGGCGATGGTCTCGGGCGACGACTTCACCTTCGGCATGATCCTCGTCGGGCCCGAGAACGACCGCGGCTGGTCCCAAGCACACTTCGAAGCGGGCAAGTACCTTGAGGAGACCACCGGTGCAACGATGATCTCGCTCGACACGGTCAACCCGGCAGACCGGCCGGAAACATCCGTCGAGCAGGTCGTCGACGACATGATCAGCCAGGGAGCGCAGATGATCTTCGCTACCTCCGACGACATGAAAGACGGCATCGAGGCTGCCGCCAAAGCACACCCCGACGTCCCAATGATCTGGTCGACCGGCGACAACGCATGGGAAGAAGGCGAGGCGTACAACCCCGAACTGTCGAACCTCGGCAACATCATGGGCAAGATGATCTACGGCAAGCAGATCGCTGGCTGCGCGGCGGCGCTGATGTCCGAAACAGGCAGCATCGCGTACCTTGGGCCGCTCATCAACGACGAGACCCGAAGGCTTGCAAGCTCCGTGTACCTGGGCGCTCGGCAGTGCTGGGAAGACAAGGGCGGAGACCCCGAAGACCTCAAGTTCGAAGTCAACTGGATCGGATTCTGGTTCAACATCCCCGGTGTGACGCTCGACCCGACCGAAGTCGCGAACGCCTTCTACGACGGCGGCGCTGACGTTGTGGTCTCCGGCATCGATACAACCGAAGCCCTCGTGGTCGCTGGACAGCGCGCCGAAGCGGGTGAGGACGTATGGGCCATCCCGTACGACTACGTCGATGCGTGCTCAGAAGCTCCCGACGCATGTCTGGGCGTCCCCTACTTCAACTGGGGCCCCGCGTATCTCGACGCGCTGAGCTCAGCGATCGACGGTACGTACACGGCAGAGTTCAACTGGGTCGACCCAAACTGGGCAGACATCTACAACGCCGACACGTCCATCATCGGATGGAACACCGGCAGCGCACTGTCCGACGATGCCGCAGCGGCACTCGACGCGTTCATCGCCAAGCTCGGTGACGGATCGATCAACCTGTTCACGGGACCGCTCAACTATCAGGACGGCTCCGTGTTCCTTGCCGACGGCGAGGTTGGCTCCGATGTCCAGATCTGGTACATGAAGCAACTCCTTGAAGGCATGGAGGGCGCAAGCTCCTCCTGACACCGTCTGGGCTTTGGCGCACGTCCGGTGCGCGTACGCACCAGGTGTGCGCCAAAGCCCTATCTC
>CAYLIR010000123.1:0-5870 GCA_964383515.1 uncultured Acidimicrobiaceae bacterium | reverse complement strand
CCCTACCTCCGTGAGACGGGCACCGCGAAGAGGGCCAAGCGAGCTGAGCGTGAACAGGGCGAGGGTGTCGTTGGCGTCTACATGCACAACCAGGCAGGGCGACCGGTCATCGGTGTGCTCATCGGTCTCGCGTCCGAGACCGACTTCGTAGCCAAGAGCCCCGATTTCGTCACAGCCGCCAACGACATAGCGATGCACGTTGCCGCAGCGAAGCCTTCGTGGGTTCGCCGCGACGAGGTACCGCACGATGTCGTTGCCAAGGAGATGGAACTCATCGCTGCAGAGGCACGCAACGAGGGTAAGCCTGAGGACATCATCGAGCGGATCGTTGACGGGCGACTGAACTCGTTCTTCAAGGAGAACGTCCTCGAAGACCAGGTGTTCGTCCGTTCCGACCGATTCGAAGGCACCGTCGGCGATATGGTTCAGCAGCTCGCCATCCGAATGGGCGAGAACATCTCGATAACGAAGATGGCCCGCGTCGAGATCGGGGCTGGTTGAGCTCATGAAGGAACGGCGTGTCGTCCTCAAGCTCTCCGGTGAAGCGTTCGCACACGAAGAACTCAAGTACGGCATCGACCCGGCAACGGTCGACGCCGTAGCACGGGAGATCGCAGACGTCGCCAGCGAAGGCTACGAGGTGGCGGTCGTCGTCGGTGGGGGCAACATCTTCCGTGGCATCTCCGAGGCGGCGAGCGAGATGGACCGCGCCAATGCGGACTACATGGGGATGCTCGCGACCGTGATCAACGCGGTAGCCCTCCGAGATGCCCTCGAACGTGCCGGGAGCGAGTGCCGGGTGCAGACGGCGATCACGATACAGGAGGTCGCTGAACCGTACATCAGGCTCAGAGCGATCAGGCACCTCGAGAAGGGCAGAGTCGTTGTGTTCGCCGGGGGAACAGGCAACCCGTTCTTCACGACAGATACAGCTGCAGCGCTCCGAGCGGCAGAGATCGGCGCGGACGCCGTGCTCATGGCGAAGCGGGACGTTGACGGTGTGTACTCTGCAGATCCCGCTACGAATGCCGATGCAACGCTGTTCTCTGAGCTGACCTACATGCACGCTATCTCAGCACAACTCGGTGTCATGGATACGACGGCGATTACGATATGCATGGAGAACGATCTCCCCATCAGGGTCTTCAACATGGCTGTCGAGGGCAACATCTCTCAGGCCGTGCGAGGAGAGCCTGTCGGAACGCTGGTGGATGCCGGGAGGCAACTGTGATCAACGAACTCCTCGAAGACGCACAAGACAAGATGGATCAGGCCGTCCAGCACACGATCGGCGAGTTCGGCGGTGTCCGAACAGGACGGGCGAACCCGGGATTGCTGAGCAGGATCACCGTCGAGTACTACGGAACCCAGACGCCGCTCCAACAACTGGCGGGATTCACGGTGCCTGAGGCGCGCATGCTCATCGTGCAGCCGTTCGACAAGACGTCGATACCAGCGATCGAGCGGGCCATACAGAAGGCCGATCTCGGACTGAACCCTTCCAACGACGGCAACATCATCCGGCTCGCGTTTCCTGCGCTGACAGAAGAGCGCCGCCGTGAGCTGATCAAGGTGGTGCGGTCACTTGCAGAAGAGGGCCGTATCGCGATCCGAAACGTGCGCAGGCATGTGAAGGATGCGATCGAAGACGAAGATGTCTCCGAGGACGATATTCGGAGGGCTGAGAAGGAGCTCCAGGTGCTCACGGACAAGCACACGGAAGCGATCGATGATGCCCTCACGCGCAAGGAAGAGGAACTCCTTGAGGTCTGATGCCCCAGCCGCGCGAGCCGGTGGTGACACAGACAACGCCCGCTATCAGGTACCGTACACACATCATGGCTGACGACAACACACCGGACGATTCCAGCACCTTCGACGACTGGCTCGACGAGCAGCCTGGTCCCCCAACTGACCCTGTAGAACTCCACGGAGAGCTTGCTTCCGACGATGCCGAGGAGATCGCTGAGTGGATGGCGTTCACCGGTGGCACAGAGCCGGTAGCGGCTGAGGCGCCGTCGACGCCCGGCTCTGGTCAGGCTCAAGCTACCGATCCGGATCCGGAAGCCTTGCCGCCCGTTGGTGATGCCCTTGAAGAGACCGGTGAGATGGATGTCCGCCGAGCGTCCTCCGAGGCGGATGTCTCCAACCCAGCAGCGGCGGACCTGTTCTCCCGTGGCGACGCGGAGGCAGAGCTGGCCGACACGGTCGAAGTCGTTGATACCGATGAAGGAACCGTCCAAACGAGTGAGGACACAGGCGACCTCGAGATCGTGTCGTTCGCTCCTGTCGAAGAACCCGAGGAGGATCTGCAACCGCTGCCTCCCGAATCGCGCGAGCTCTTCGATCTGTCGTCGAGCGAGTACGTCGCAACCGCAACGACCGAGCATTCGGATCTTGCCGAGGCGATCGCTGCGGCATCGACCCTCGATACGGAACAAGTGCCGATCACCGCGCCCATCCCCGGGATGGCGGACAGTGTCGTCGGTTTCGAAGATGTCGTCGAGGCTGAGGGCATCGGCAGGGTTCGCTCGCGTGCATCGGGCGACCTCGTGGCGCGGATCATCACCGGGGTCGTGCTCGTTGCTGCGTTGCTTGGTTCGTTGGTGTGGCGTCCTGTCCTTGCCGTGTTCGTGGTCGCCGTGTTCGTGGTCGGGGCGAGTGAGTTCTACACATCACTGGTGCGCACTGGACACAAGCCCGTCAGCGTCTTCGGGTTCATCGGCATCATCGGAGCTGCCGGTGGCGCCTACTTCTGGGGGCCACTGTCGATTCCGACAGCCTTCATCATCGCTGTAGCGTTGTTGCTGCTGTACTACGCGGTGGTGCCGGGGAAACGTGATCCTCTCGGGAATCTCGCGCTGACGATCACCGTGATGGTGTGGGTTGGCCTCGGTGTGTACGCGATGATGATCATCAGGTCGGACTCCTACCGCCCGCTCGTCATCGGCGTTGTCGTCACCGTTGTAGCGATGGACATCGGGCAGTATTTCATCGGCAGGTCGATCGGCCGCACCCCGCTCGCGCCGTGGGTTTCGCCGAAGAAGACGGTTGAGGGCTTGGCAGCAGGCGTGGTCATCGCGATGGCGATCGGCGCCCTCCTCCACTTCGTGGATCCTTTCGAGCTGACGTCTGGTCTCGCGCTGGGTGCTGTCGTCGCGGTTCTGTCCCCGCTCGGTGACCTCGCCATGTCCGCAGCGAAGCGCTGTCTCGGGCTCAAAGACATGGGTTCTGTCCTGCCTGGGCATGGTGGCTTCCTCGACAGGATCGACGGTCTCTTGTTCGTGATCCCCGCGGCGTGGGTGGTTTTCATGTGGGCGGGCATTCTCTGAAACCTCTCGTCGTTCTCGGTGCCACGGGTTCGATAGGGGGGCAAACCCTCGACGTTGCCGATGGCCTCGGCGTTCCGGTCTATGCCGTGGCTGCACGTCGGGCATCCGATGCGTTGCTGGCGATCGCCAGGCGCTATCCAGATGCTGTCGTATGTGTCACGGATCCGGGGGATCGCCGCGACGGTTTCCTGTCGCTCCTTGGCTCGCGGGTTCGATTCGGGCCTGGGTCGCTCACCGAGGTGGCAGCAACACCCGATACGACCGTCGTGAATGCCATCGTTGGATCTGCTGGCCTCAGGAGCTCCCTCGCTGCACTCTACGCGGGGAACCGCCTCGCTCTCGCGAACAAGGAGAGCCTCGTTGCTGGCGGGCCGCTCGTCGCTGCGGCCCTCGAAGAGGCAGGTGAAGTGATCCCTGTCGATTCAGAACACTCAGCGGTGTTCCAGTGCCTTGCAGGGGAGCAGGAGCATGCGGTTGCCAAGGTCGTCCTCACCGCGTCCGGGGGGCCATTTCGAGGCATGAATCGGGAGGATCTCGCTGGGGTGACGGTTGCTCAGGCTCTCAACCATCCAACGTGGGCGATGGGCAGGCGGATCACGATCGATTCGGCAACGCTGATGAACAAGGCGTTCGAAGTGATCGAAGCACATTTCCTGTTCGGCATGGCCTACGACGATATCGATGTTGTCGTCCACCCGCAGTCGTTCGTACATTCGTTCGTCGAATTCACCGACGGTGTTGTCAAAGCGGAGGTTGGGCATCCGAACATGAAGAAGCCCATCCAGTTCGCGATCACCTATCCGGAACGTGTCGCCACAGACCATGAACCGTTCTCGATTGCGGGGAAGGAACTCACCTTCTTCGAACCCGACGTCGATGTGTTCACCTGTCTCGCTCTTGGGTACGAAGCAGGTCGGGTGGGCGGAACTGCGCCCGCTGTGCTGAACGCTGCCGATGAAGTGGCCGTTGCAGCGTTCCTCGACGGGCAGATCGGGTTCCTTGACATCGGGGACGTCGTGGAGGAGGTGCTCGGCCGTCACGAGGCAACCGCGCCGCGTACCGTCGATGACATCTTCGCCGCTGACGAAGAAGGCAGGGAACGTGCGCTCGAAGCCTGTCGACGGCGTGCTGGCGGTGCCTGACCTCTCCTGCGCACGCGCCGATGGTGTCTCTCCTTCGTGAGACGGAGTATGGAATCCACCTCGCGGACGATGTGCCTGTGTGTCACCGCAGGTACGATGCGACCGTGCAACCAGCCATGCAGCGTCGAGCGTTCCTCATCGATGCCGTTCTCGCAGCGGCTCTCTTTTGCATCGCACTGCTCTCGCTTGTCGACCTGCCCCAGCTGGCCGATTCCCGACCACTCGATGTGTTCGGTGTTGTGCTCATCGCGGTGCAGACGCTGACGCTTGCCTGGAGGCGACGGTACCCGGTCGCGGTTCTCGTGATCGTCGTTGGGGCGATGATCGTCGCTCTTGGATTCCAGTACCCAACGGGCTGGGCCGCATTCGGCACGGCGGTGGCCCTCTACACGGTTGCTGCACAGCTGGATTTTCGTCGGTCACTGGTCATGGGAGGAGTCGCCATCGTGATCGTCCTCATATGGACGCTGGTTGGCGTCGTGACGATCCCGCTCCCCGTGTCGACTCTTGCAACGATGTTCGGTTTCCTCGTCTTCCCGTTCATCCTCGGCAGAGAGGAGCGGAAACGCGAGCGGCGGGCGCTCGAGTATGAAGCGAGGGCCGTGCGCGCGGAGCTCGACCGTGAGCGGAAGGCTGCCGAGGCGGTACGCAGAGAACAGGCGCGCATAGCCAGGGAGCTCCACGACGCGGTCGCCCACGAGGTGACCGTCATGACCGTACAGGCTGCAGCAGCCGGCCGTGTGCTCCACGCGTCCCCACCCAAGGCGCGTGAGGCGATTCGCACGGTTGAAGAGTCCGGGCACAGGGCGCTCACGGAGATGCGCAGGCTGCTCACCTTGCTGCGGTCCGGTGCGAAGGCCGAGCTGGGCCCTCAGCCGGGTCTTGCTGACCTCGACATGCTCGTCGACCAGTTCGCTATTGCGGGTCTTGACGTCGCGTTGTCCGTGGAAGGGGAACCCCGACAGGTGCCGATCGGGGTCGATGTCAACGCGTATCGCATTGTCCAAGAGTCCCTCACGAACACCATCAAGCACGGCGGCCCCGAGGCGAGAGCTGGCGTCGTGGTGCGATACGGTCAGGATGCGCTGACGGTGATCGTCGATGATGATGGCAGAGGGGCTGCCGAGGGCCTCGCCATGCATCGACCTGGCCAGGGCATTGCGGGGATGCGCGAGCGTGTCTCGCTGGTTGATGGGACGCTCGATATTGGGCCGAGGCCGGGTGGCGGCTACCGGGTTCACGTCCACATCCCGCTGGAGGACGCATGAGCGATCCGATACGGGTGCTCGTCGTCGACGACCAGGCGCTCGTGCGTGCCGGCTTCGTGCTCATCCTTGGCGGCGAAGCGGACATAGAGGTCGTGGGTGAGGCCAGTGACGGCATCGAGGCTGTGCAT
>CAYLIR010000122.1:0-5959 GCA_964383515.1 uncultured Acidimicrobiaceae bacterium | reverse complement strand
GCAGACCCCTGGAGGATCACGGAGCCATCGGGAGTACCGTTCGCCGAACGCAGCTTGTAGACGCCCTGTGCCGCCATGGCCGCCGTTGCGAGCCCGAGAGCCTCTCGGTCGGGAACCACTTCGCCTGGCCTGGTCACGAACGGTGCGATCAATGCGGGACGAGCTCGGAACGCCGCGGATACGAGCGGCCACATCTCGGCTGGCTCCCACGGCGTGAGCGTGATCGCTGTTCCCGGAACGAAGTCCTCCTGGAGGACCTGCAGCGCCTGCGGGTCTGCATGGGTCGGGCCGTCCTCTCCCGTCTTGACGCCTGCATGAGCGCATACGAGCATGAACGGGCGATATGGGCCTGGCTCGGTCTCCTGGCGAGCCTGGTTCCCGATCGCGTGCAACCGAGCGGGTATGTGCCCGAGGGGTGCCAAGAACGCTGCGTACGATGCCACCGCGCCTACGTGGGTACCGAACGCCGAGGCGCCAGACATCACGGATGCCAAACCGTCTTCGCAGATCCCCCCGACAGAGAGTGCCCGGGCACCTGGATTGTCTGCCCTGTGGTAGAAACCACTGGGGAATCCCCCAACGACATCAGAGATCGCTGTTGAACCGAGCAGGTCGGCTGCACCGACGAGGATCGACCCGTTGGACACCTGGTTCAAGTAGCCGAGCGTTCTGCCGAGGGCCTGCCGCAGCGCGAGCTTGTCTCCAGGTGCAAGCGCGAGCTCATCGGGAACCGCGTCCGGGTCTGCCACAGCGTAGAGACGCTCCACGTCGGGGACGCCGGAGCGCGGTGTACGCTCGCGATCGTCGAGGCGCTCTTTGGCGTCGGCGATCCTCTCTCCGATGGCCTGGGTCATGTCGTCGGATTCGAGGAGCGCCCGGTAGCGTTCGAGCGCAGCCCATTGTGCGGCCTCCACAGCGACCTCGTCTGCTGGGTCCGGCCGCTCCCACGATCCCACATCGTCACCGAAGAGCGGGCGTTGTGTTTCGAAGAAGGCGTCGCTGCACATCCCATGTCCGGCACCATGGGACTTCTTCCCTTCGATCCCGTAGCGCCAACCCTTCGTCGTGCGGTACACGATGGCTGTCGGCTGGCCGTTGTCCAACGCTGCCGCCATACGTTGGGCGGTGAGCACAAGACCGAAGTCGAAACCGTCCGGCACATCGATCACGTTCCAGTCGTGCAGGTAGAAGAACTCTTTGGGGTCCCATTGCACGTACTCCCCTGGGGTGTCCCCCTCCCTCGTCACGTTGTCAGAATCGATCGAGGACTGGTTCCAATCGACGTGCATGATCGCGTTCGACAGTCCGGATGTTCCCGCAAATGCCGCTACCTCGGCGACGCGTCCCGGTGTGAGCCCGCCTTCGCCCTCGATGAGGTGCACCCAAGGTGCGTTGTCGCCGTACACATCGGCAGCACCGATCGCCAGGCCAAGCGACGACCCGACCCCGATGCCCGAGGCACCCGTCGAGAGCTTCACGAACGGCGTGGCAGGTGTCGGATGCCCATCGAGCGCCTTGGCGTTGAACTCGCGGAACAGTGGTGCCGTACGCGCGGGGTTGCGGCGGAATCCGAGCAGGTCCTCCAACCGCAGCCGAAGGTTCTGCTCCTGTGGGAGAAGGTCTGGGCGGGCTATGCGCGTGATCTCGTCGCGTAGCGCCCACATGGCGTAGAGGCCGAGTGCCTTGTGGCCGGCGGAGTAGGACAGGAGGTCTTGGTCTGGTCGATTCGGGTCGCCGACATCGTAGTCCATTCCATCGAACAGGAGCCCAGAGACGATGTGGCCCGAAGACACGGAGCCGCCTGGGTGCCCGGACTGTGCATAGTTGAACAGAACAGCGCACAGGCCCCGGTATACCTCGTCGAAACGCTCCAGAGCATCCAGATCTTCCGGCATCCCTTCCGCGGGTTCCGTCACCTCGATCCATGTCGCTCTTCTCGGTCCAAACTCACGGCCCATGGTCTGTCCACTCCTCATTCTCGCTCACGCACAAACGCCCCCGCCCATCCGGCGAAGGCACCAGCCAGAGACTCTACGTTCTGTACATCCGGTGTATCCAGCCTACCTGAACGTGGGATGTCTGGATCTGCGCTATCTGCCGCGCGAACGTGCCATCGGCGCCCGATGGAGTGTCTCAGCGTGGTTCAGCGCTCGATCGGAGCACCGACCAGGTTGCCCCATTCGGTCCACGACCCGTCGTAGTTGCGTACCGTCGGGAACCCGAGCAGGTGGGTAAGTGCGAACCATGTATGGCTCGAGCGCTCGCCGATCCTGCAGTACACGATCACGTCGTCTTCCGCTCGCAGCCCAAGGCCCTGCTTGTAGATCGCTGCGAGCTCGTCCCTGCTCTTGTATGTGCCGTCCTCGTCGGCAGCGGTCTTCCACGGCATACTCGCCGCCCCGGGGATGTGCCCACCGCGCAGCGCACCCTCCTGGGGATAGTCGGGCATGTGCATGAGTTCGCCAGAGAACTCGCCGGGTGATCGCACATCGATGAGCTTTCCCCCGGTGTTCAGGTGCTCGAAGACGTCGTCCCGAAATGCACGTATCGGAGCGTCGATGCGTGGGACCACGGGGTAGGCCGTCGTCGCCCGTCTCGATGGCTCGGTGGTCATCTCCCGCCCTTCGGCTATCCACTTCTGGCGCCCACCGTCGAGCAGTCGGAGGTCGCCGTGGCCGAACAGCGTGAATACCCATAGCGCATATGCCGCCCACCAGTTGAAATTGTCGCCGTAGAAGATGACCGTGTCGTCCCTGGCGATGCCCTTCTCTGACATGAGCGCAGCGAACGCGTCGGCGTCCCGGTAGTCCCTGATCAGCGGATCGTTCAGCTCGGTATGCCAGTCGACCTTGACGGCACCGGGGATGTGGCCGGTCGCGTAGAGCAGCACGTCCTCGTCTGACTCCACGACGACCAAGCCGGGATCGTCTCGGTGGGCAGCAAGCCATCCTGTCGAAACGAGCCGCTCAGGATGCGCATACTGCTCGAAGCCGCTTTCTGTGTCCTGTGGAACCATGGTGATCCCCTCCTTCGCTCACAAATTTACACTATACTCGTAGTGCATATGACGGATACCGCGACAACAGCGTCAGAACGGCTCGGCCACATCGTTGCGATGTTCGCGTCGGTCCCCAAAGCCGTCAGGCTGGAGGCCCTGCTCGACTACTCACGGCGGTTGCCTGCGCTCCCCGATCGGCTCGCGAACAACCCCGAGCTCTTCGTTGTGGTGCCTGAGTGCCAGTCCCCTTTCTCGCTCATCGTTGAGGGCGACGATGACGCGGTGCATCTGTTCTTCCGTGTCCCACCCGAGGCTCCCACGGTCCGGGGCTTTGCTGGAATCCTCAGCGAAGCCCTCGACGGTGCGCCCGCTCAGGAGATCCTCGATGTGCCCGACGACTTCTACGTGGGGATGGGTCTGCAGGAAGCCGTGTCTTCACAGCGGCTCAACGGCATGGCAGCGATCCTCCGCCGCCTGAAGGGGCAGGTCACCCAGTTCGTGTCATGATCGGTCGCTCCTCACTGGTCGACCAATTCGATCTGCTGCCTGAAAGCACGGTTCTATGCGGCCTTGTGCCAGCACGCATGTGTTCGAATCGCTCACCGAGCGTCAAGAGCCTGCCATAGATCCGCCATCGATGTGGACGGCTCCACGGCGGAACATGTGGCACATGGGATCACAGCAGACTCCCGTACCCGGCCCAATCGGCCTGCCGCTGCCGACAGCACGAGGTGGAGTCGACACCGCACCAGCCAGTGGATTGACGCCCGGGTCGCATCACATCCTGGGATCGGATGACACCTGCCGTTGGCCACCGTCTCGGGCGAAGCTATCGCCTTCGACCAGATCATGAACGCCCCCAGTGTGCCGCCCAACGCACAACGGGCTACCGCCACGACCGTGACAATGCAACGTAGCGGCGCACGGCTCAACTGCTCCCCTTCCGACGCCATGTGGTAGATTGTCTATACATTCAAGGCGAGAGGAGTCGACGTTGGAATCTCAATCGATCACGATGCTTGGAACAGGGCTCATCGGCGATTTCTACACCATGGCGCTGCATCACCATCGTGGACGCGACAGAGTGGGAACCGTCTACTCACGAAGCCAAGAACGCGCCGACGCGTTCGGAGATCGCTGGGACATCCCCAATCGAACAACATCGATGCGCGATGCCATCGGAGACCCGACAACGTCCGTAGTAGTCGTTGCATTGCCGAACCATCTCCATGAAGAGGCCATCAGCATGTGCGCTGCTGCTGGCAAGACCGTGTTGTGCACGAAACCCCTTGCTCGCACTGCCCAAGAAGCGAAGCGCATCCTCGACATCGACGAGGATGCTGGAATCTTCGCGGGATACCTCGAAGACCTCGCCTACACCCCGAAACACCTCAAGGCAGCGGCATCGATCGAAGCCGGCGCGATCGGTGAGGTCACCTGGGTCAGATCGCGTGAGGCACATCCGGGGCCGCACTCGGCGTGGTTCTGGGACGCCGACAAAGCGGGAGGTGGGCCGATCGTAGACCTCGGATGCCATTGCATCGAGATCATCCGACACTTCGTGGGAAAGGGGAATCGGCCCCTTGAGGTCATGTGCTGGTCAGACACTCTTGTGCATCCCATCGATGCCGAGGACAACGCCGTGGCACTCATCCGGTTCGAAAGCGGTGCTCTTGGGCAGTTCGAGGTCTCGTGGACATTCCGAGGCGGTATGGATCTCCGTGACGAGGTCGCCGGAACTGACGGAACGATATGGATCAACAACTTCCTTCGAACCGGGCTTGAGATGTGGACCAGCGGGACCGGTAACGCCTACGTTGCCGAAAAAGCCGAGTCCGAGAGCGGATGGATGTTCCCCGTCGGCGACGAGGTGGTCGAGCTCGGATACGCGGACATGTTCACGGATATGTTCGATGCTCTCGAGACCGGCACCGAACCACAGGAGACCTTCTACGACGGTTACATCGTCAACGCGATCATGGATGCTGCGTTCCGGTCCGCAAGCTCCAAACAGTGGGAGCCTGTTGAGGCCGAATGGCGTCATGGCACAACGCCTCGGATCGCGAAGGAGCCGGATCGCTACGATGGCCACACGGTGATCAAGAAGGAGATCCTCCCCGATGGACGAGTCAAGATGATCCTGCGCGATCGAGACGATGGCTCCTTCTTCGATATGGTGATCTCAGACGGCGGCTGAAACCTGCGCCTACGCGAATGCAAGGAACCTTCTCGGGTTCTCAACGAACAGCGCGATCTGATCCCCATCCGGTGTTTCGCTCGATCGATCCCGACCTGCACATCGCAGGCACCCGCCCTTGCAGACACCGATTTCAGTGAACGTACGGGGACAGCACATCCCTGGCGAGCAGGAAACCTCTCTTGATCAGTTCCTCCGTGTCCTCGAACTGGCGATCCTCATGCTCGATCGTGATATCTCCCGTGTACCCAACACGATAGAGGGCACTCATGAACGCTGGCCAGTCAACATCGCCGAGACCTGGCAAACGCGGGACCTGCCATCCCATCCCGGCTGACAGGATGCCGTGCTCGTAGAGACCTTTCCTATCGACTTCGAGATCCTTGGCATGGACGTGGTAGATCCTGTCCCCGAATTCGGCGATTGCACGTTCGATGTCGATCATCTGCCAAACGAGGTGAGACGGGTCGAGGTTCAAGCCAACCGTCGGCCCAAACTCGTCGAACATCTGCCGCCAGATGTGCGGCGTGTGCGCAACGTTGTGACCCGACGGCCACTCGTCGCGCGAGAAGATCATCGGGCAGTTCTCGATGGCGATTCTCACACCATGGTCGGCGGCGTGCGCGACGATCTCAGGCCACACCGCCTTGGCGTCCATCCAGTTCTCCTCTTGGGTCTTTGCAGCATCGGCACCGATGAACGTGTTGACGACCCCGACATTCATCATCGAGGCTGCTGTGATCACCTTGAGCAGATGTGCCTTG
>CAYLIR010000121.1:0-5961 GCA_964383515.1 uncultured Acidimicrobiaceae bacterium | reverse complement strand
CGCCGTCGTCGGTCTCCGTGATGTCGTCAGAGGACGGGATCGACGTGTCGACGAGTACGAAGCGGCCGTCGACCAGCCCGACATCCACCGAGGGATACGGTTCTCTGTCCAAATCAAACGCGGAGATTTCAGCGCAATCAGTGCCGCGGGGGGATGGAACGATCGAAACGTCAGCATGTGTGATAGGAGATAGACTGTTGACGTCAGGCCCAAGCAGAAGGCGGACGTCGTTTGGCCACCCGGTGCCGAGCGACCATGTTGGCGCAGAGGTCTGTGGTGGTCTGATACCTTCGAATGCGCAGGTGTGTTGCTCCCATCGCACCAGCAGGTCGGTACCGTCTGAGATGACGCTGGTGACGCTCGATGCACCGTTGGGGGCACGGATGTCTCGGGCGACGTCCCATGTGTCACCGTCAGGAGAAGTCCAGAGTCGACCGTACCAGTCAGTGCCTTGCACGACGCCTCCAGCAACGAACTCGCCGTTGTGCACCGTCATCGATGTGATGCGCACATTCTGGTCGCCCTCCGGGGCGAACGCGGCGGGTTCAAGTTGACGCCATGTGATGCCGCCGTCATCGGAGCGGTGGATGACGCTGCTGATGTGTCGACAGTATTCGGCACTGCGATGTCGGCCGCCATCTACGACGTTGATGAGGTTGCAGTCGCGCGCACGGCTCCCCCAGCCGACGAGCACATCGCCGATACCGACGATACCGTTGACGGTGGAACTGTCGAAACTGCTCCCTGGCGACCGAGGCGGCTCAACCTCGACTTCGACGAACGTCGCGCCGTTGTCGTCGGATCGGGCAACAAGAGAACCATCCCACCGGTCGGTAGCGAACCAGATCGTGCTGCCCACAGCACTGAAGGTGCCTCGAAGCGCTGACGCGTTGATGTCTCCCATCGGTGATTCTTGCCACACCTTGGGTTGGTCGATGTGTGGGCTTTCGCCGGGGGTAGCGCCCGCATCCGCCGTCGATTCGACGGTGGATGCAACGGTGGATGCAACGACGGCTTCAGAGGTGCGTCCGATCGGGTCAGTTGTGGTCGTTGTGCCGCTGACGTTGGCATCCGTGCCATCGGTTCGACCCCCGCAGGCCGCTGCTAGAAGTACCATCGCGACCAGCACGGCGACCCGCCGCACTTGCCTATGCCGTCCTCTCAGATGTGCTCCAACAGCTGATCGATGTGCCATGTCTAGCCCCTCCTCGAGGAGCTACCTTACGAGTGTGCCGTGTCCTCTGCATCCGGTCACTGTCAGAGGAGGACTTCCGCAGGATCGCATGCTCGCCAGGATCGTCGATTCACCGACCGAGCAGCTCTGTCAGACCGCCAGGCCAGATGCCGTCACCACACTGTGTATGCGCCGAGTGAAGCGGGGTGCTTCTGTCGTGTTGCCACGACAGGACCACCCCCGGGTTGTCGCAGCTACTTGGCGATCCACCGGCACATGGCAACGGTAAGGCGTTCGAGGGTGACCCGATGCGTTGACTCCGGCATCGTCTTGATCGTGAGGTCCGCTCTGGCGATCGCTGTAACCGAACGGGCGAGCCCTGCACCGTTGGCTCGTGTCCTGTTCTGCCAGATCTTCCTGGTCGCATACGACGCCGGATTCACCTTCGCTGTGGCAACAAACGCCTCGTAGTCGGCTGCTACCGCAGCGAGTGACCGTTTGCGCACCTCGCCTTCGAGAAAGGACAGGAGGATGAGCGGGTGCTGGTGCTCGAGAAAGTCAGCGAGCCGTCGGAGTGCTTCTCCCTCCTTGCCAGCCATGATCGCGTCGCCGAGGAACCAGAGTGGCTCGTCTGGCCGGTTCGTGAAATTGCTCCGGATGTCGCTCGCCGAGATCGTCGACCCAGAGATCGCGAGCTGTTCGAGCGCGTTGCGCATCTGGGCAGTGTCCGACCCGAAAGTTGTCAGGAGCTCGGCACGTGCCTCCTGATCGATGCGCAGCCCGTGCTCTTTGCCGTACCCGACGATCCACCCAGCAGCATCGCGCTCCGTGGCCATCTTGACCGTGTCGATCTTTCCCGACGATTCGACCCGTTTCCTGATCGGCGAAGGAAGCGTCCCCGCAGCGGAGAACACCACTACCGACTGGTCGGGATCGGCGCTGTCGAGGATCTCGACGATGACATCAACCTCTGCCTTGAGGAGCTGCTGGGCGTCGACGACGAACACACCGGTCTTGCCGCCGAACAAGGAGCCGGACTGGAGAGCAGGAGCGATCGCTCGAACCGGTTCGCGCAGGACACCCCCGTCGTCAGATGCCGCTGTACCCTTGCCGGGCACGTCGATGCGTTGTGGCCGTTCGACGCCTTCGGAGGCGAAGATCCTGTCGGCGCGCAGGCGCATGTCCTCGCGCTCTGTCGCTCCCGCTTCTCGCGGCCCCACAATGGCGTGCCAACCCATGGGTGCAATGTACCGCTCTCGAGGCTCATCCGTCCTTCGACAGGCTCACCGTGATGTCGCCTTCGACGAAGGTCTCTCGGATCTCCGCCCCGGCCTCGACAAGAACCGCCACGATGTCGGGATTCGGATGGCCGTACGTGTTCTGGCCGTATGACAGGATCGCCACAGGACCAACCACATCTGCAAGCCATCTCGGGTCTGTCGTCGCCGACCCGTGGTGCGGAACGACCATGATGTCGGGATGGAGTCGTGGGAGTTCGCTCTGCCCGATGGCTTCGATGTCCCCAGGCAACAGTGCGCTGAGCGTTGCCGATGCCACGATCGTGATCGAACCGTCGTTGGGCGATGCGAATCGACGCGACGGGCTGACCACGGCAATGTCTATGCCCCCGAGCTGGGTCGCCGTGCCAGCTTCCACCTCGACGACGGGGACCATCCGAGAAGCAGCAGCTTCGATGACCCCTGCAAGAAGGTCCGACGGCCCCGCATGCCCGCTCACCCACAGCGTCCCGACATCGAAGGCTCGAACAACCTCGCCAAGACCTCCCACATGATCCGCGTCACCGTGGGTGGCAACGACGATGTCGATGCGCGACACACCGTGTCTACGCAATGCCCTGTCCACGACCCCAGGGTCCGGACCCCCATCGATCAGCATCGCGGCGCCGGAAGGGTCCTGAATCAAGATCGCGTCGCCCTGCCCCACATCGAGCGCTGTGACCGAAGGCAGCACAGGCCAGACCGGCGGGCTGCTGGCCGCGACTACCGCGACGATGAGGGCGGCGACAACCCCGAGTGGCCTGGTTGTTCGGTGAGCAACGAGGGCGCCGATGCCGACCGCCACCGTGACCCCGATGACACCAAGCTGTGGGCCGCGTGAGGCCCACGCGGCGACCACGAGCACACCGGAAGCGAAGAACCCAGCGACCGGTTCGACGGCGCCGATCACGAGCGAGAGACCACCGGTGACGGTCGCGGCAGTCACGATCGGTGCAACAACGAGGTTTGCAACCGGCGCCCACAAGGGCATCGACCCGAACACCGCCAGGATGATCGGCGCAACAGCAAGTTGGGCGCACACGGTCACGCCGAGCGACATCCAGAGCCATCGGGGATGCCTGCCACGCGACCAAGCAACACCGACGAGGACGCCCGCAGTAGCTGCGACGGACAACGAGAACCCGACGGACCACAGCAGATCTGCTGACACGAGGAGAAGCGCGGTGACCGCAGTTCCCAGCGCCATCCACGGATCCACCGGCACAGATACCGCGGCGCCGAGGAGTGGCACGGCTGTCATCGCCGCTGCACGCACGACAGACGGTTCCCATCGGGTCACCACCACGAAGATCCCAAGGCCGACAAGGCCCAACCACGCACGAAGGCTGGGCCGCATCGCGAGCGGCGCGGTGATGAACCACCAGGCAACCATGAATACCGCGACGTTCGACCCAGACACGGCAACGAAATGGGCCAGGCCTGCCCTACGCAGGTTCTCTGTGTCGTGGGCGCCGAGAAGCCGCGTGTCCCCTATCAAGAGACCGGTGCTGAGCCCGTCAGACCTGCGCCGTCCGTCGAACGTGCCCTGCACCCTTCTCCTGATCATGTTCCCGATCCCGATGATCGGATTGCCGCTTGGCACCACTGCATCCACGGACGCCACCGTGAACGTGCCCGACACGATCTCGTCCCTGACACGTCGAACCCCAGCTCTGAGCCTGCCGGAGGCCGTGATGTGGGATCCGACCTCGATAGCCTCCGCAAGCCCCACGACGGCTATGCGCGGCCCGGCCCACTGCACACCGTCGAGAGCCGAGAGTTCCCCAACGGCGATGCCGTACCGGTTCGAAGAAGCATCTTCTACAAGGGTGATCTCCACCACCGAAGTGGTATCTGGCACGAGCACTGCGCGCGTGGCTTCGATCCTGGCCGCAGCGAGCGTTCCGGACACCATCCCGGCCACACAGAATCCAGCAGCAGTGAGGGCCACGGTGCTGTGTCCCCGAAGGTGGACGCCCACCAGAACCGCCGTGGCAAGGAGAGCCACGATGGGTCGATCTGACACGATGACGCCAACGATCGTCCCCACCGCTGCAAGCAAGCTCCAACGGGCTGGCGCATCTGGCAATACCGATTCAAGGAGGAACGATGCCATCGCGTATCCCTGCGAGCTTCGCCTCGCCTATCCCCGGTACATCGAGAAGGTCTTCGATCACCGAGAACGGACCGTGATCCTCCCTGTACGCGACGATGCGCTTCGCGAGCACAGGGCCAACCCCTGGTAGATCCTCGAGCTGGGAGGCAGGAGAACTGTTGATGTCGATCCCCGCGCTTTCGATCCCCGTGCTGCTGTCGCCGTCCGCCGTTGCACCGGTTGCGAGCATGCGTGGAACGACGATGAGGTCACCGTCCCTGATGGTGGCGGCGAGGTTCACTTTGGCAAGGTCGGCATCACCCGCTGCGCCACCTGCCGCGGCGAGAGCGTCTGCGACCCTGCCTTCTGCACGCACTGCGACGACGCCGGGATGCACGACAGCCCCTGACACGTGCACGATCACCGTCATGCTCGCTGTTTCGTCGACGAACGGTACCGGTGCAAGCGGTGGCTGCTGATCCGGCCCGAACCCGAACCAGAGGGCACCGCCGACCAACAGAACAACGGCAACACCGGCTACGGTTCCTTGCAGGTTCCCCACAGGACGCGACATATCGGCACCTCAACACCGCACGCCTTCCCCTTTGTACCGCATATCAGCGTCGCTGTATACCCTCGCGCCCGGTTCTGCTACATGCGCTGCCACACGAAGTGCAGGATGCCTTCGACCTGTTCGAGTTGGCCCTGGTACCAGTCGAAGAGCTGCGCTCCATAGAGGATGCTGATCACTGCAAGCAAGTTGATCCCACTGTGCATCGCTATGGAGAGTGACAGGTCGCCCTTCGTGAGCGCGACCCAGGCGAGGACCACACCGAGCAGGAACAAGCCGGGGATCACAGCGATCGCGTTCGGATCCAACAGATGCACGGCTGCGAATGCCGTGGCCGACAGCATGACTGCCGACCATGCTCCCATCCGCCTGCTGAGCCAGGACAGCAGCATCCCGCGGAAGAGCATCTCCTCGATGATCGGGGCAGCGACTGCAACGGCTACGAACACGGCAAGCTGTTCAGCGAATGCCGTCGAGTTGCCTGCAACCTCTGCAACGCCCTGCTCCGGCGGTCCGTTGGGAAAGAGCCAAGAAACGAGCGGTGCTGTGACAACAGCGATAGCGACCTGCAGCACCATTCCCGCGGGGACACCCCACCAGTCTGACCCGCGCACGATCAGGCCGAAATCCGCTGCGAGCGAACCCGACCCCCGCGACCGGGAAAGCAGCCACATGGCAACGAAACTCGCTGCAGACTGGCCTGCGAACATCATCGAGAACGGCAACGGGCCGAGTGGGTCGACACCAGCAGCGGTGAGCCCTGCCGCAACGATCACCGACCCGGCCAACCCGGCGATGAACACGGAGACGACGTCCCGCATGCGCCAGTTGGCGACCGGCAGAT
>CAYLIR010000120.1:0-5967 GCA_964383515.1 uncultured Acidimicrobiaceae bacterium | reverse complement strand
CTGGGCGTTCGGTTCACAGGACCAAAAACACACCTGGCTTCCTGCCATGGCGAGGGGCGAGATCATCGGCTGTTTCGGCCTCACCGAACCGGACTCGGGTTCCGACCCCTCGTCGATGCGGACAACAGCCGTCCGACAGGGCAACGATTGGGTGCTCAACGGAACGAAGATGTGGATCACGAACGGATCTATCGCCGATGTTGCGATCATCTGGGCGCAGACGGACGACGGTGTACGTGGGTTCATCGTTCCTACGGATGCTCCTGGGTTCTCAGCAACAGACATTGCACACAAGATGTCGCTGCGGGTATCGACGACGAGCGAACTCGTGCTCACCGATGTTCGTCTCCCCTCCGATGCCGTGCTCCCAGGCGTCACCGGGCTCAAGGGACCCCTCTCGTGCCTGAATGAGGCTCGCTTCGGCATCCTCTTTGGGGCTGTTGGCGCTGCGCGAAGCTGCTACGAGACCGCCCTTGCATACACGAAGGAGCGGATCCAGTTCTCCAAGCCGATCGCGGCATTTCAGCTCACCCAGCGCAAGCTCGTGAACATGCTCGTCGACGTGAACAGAGGGATGCTGCTCGCCGTGCATCTCGGCGATCTGCGCGAAGCGGGGCGGCTGGCTCCCGAGCACGTGAGCTTCGGGAAGCTCGCGAACGTCGCCATGGCGCTCACGACAGCACGCGAGGCACGTTCGCTCCTCGGCGCCAACGGCATCACACTCGACTACTCGGTAGTACGCCACATGATGAACCTCGAGTCCGTCTACACCTATGAAGGCACCAACGAGATCCACACGCTCGTTCTCGGCCAAGCGATCACCGGTATCTCCGCATTCGCCTGAGCGTCCGTGCTAGGACGACCCGATCCATAGAATCGGCAAAGCCACCCGCAACGAAAGGACCTTCATGCGATTCGACGTCGCGCACAAGCCCGCGTATGCGATCACCACCGTTCACCTCGCAGCCGGCGAGTCCATCACCACGGAAGCGGGCGCCATGGTTTTCAAAGACACAGCGATCACGGTCGAGACCAAGGCAAAGGGCGGCCTTCTCCGATCGCTCGGGCGGTCGGTTCTTGGCCATGAGTCCTTCTTCCTGAACACATGGCATGCCCAGGCTGGCGGAATCATCGGTCTTGCCCCGTCCCTGCCCGGGGACATGCTCGTGCTCGATGTTGCTCCGGACAACCCACTCAAGCTACAGAGCGGAAGCTTCGTGGCGTCGACCGAAGGTGTGGAGATCGAAACGAAGTGGAGCGGTGCCAAGACCTTCTTCGCGAAGGAGGGAGCGATCATGCTTCGCATCTCCGGCCACGGACAGGTCCTCATTTCGACCTTCGGCGCGCTCGATGAATGGACGCTCGGGCCGGGGGAGGTGTTCACCGTCGACACGGGCCACCTCGTTACGATGTCCGAGAACATCGGGTTCGCCGTGCGCAAGGTCGGGAACTGGAAGAGCACGTTCCTATCAGGCGAAGGCCTCGTTGCCGACCTCACCGGCCCTGGCACCTTCACGACGCAGAGCCGCAGCCAGGCCGCGTTCATCAGCTGGCTCCTTCCCCGCTTGCCATCGAACACGGGCTCAGGTTGAACGCCCCCACAGACGCCCCACGAACACCCAGGCTGATCCTCGCATCCGGTTCGCCACGGCGTTCGCTCCTGCTCCGGCTCGCTGGCATCGCGTTCACCGTCGCACCACCCGAGGTCGATGAGACGCCGCTCGACGATGAGGCGCCAAGCGAGTATGTCCTCCGCCTCAGCGAGGCGAAAGCGAACGCTGTTGCGCGCAACGGGGACGATGTCGTTCTCGCCGCGGACACGGCCGTTGTGCACGATGGCGAGATCATCGGAAAGCCACAGGACGCAGACGATGCCGTCGCGATCCTCACCAGGCTGGCAGGTTCCACCCATTCGGTGCTCACGGCGTGGACCGTCACGGACGGAACGGAGCACCGTTTCGGAGTGTCGGAGTCACTCGTCACGTTCAACGATCGCACCGTCGACGAACTCACTCGATACGTCGAACGTACCCAGCCCTTCGACAAGGCAGGAGCATACGCGCTCCAAGGAGACAACGGCTGGCTCGTATCGCGCGTTGATGGAGCCCGATCCAACGTCATGGGGCTACCGATCAGAGAGACGTTGGAAGCGCTGCACGACTTCGGCATCCGCCGCGGCTCGCCTCCGGCACCAGGGCGCTAGCCCCGCAGTGCTGCAGCGACGACCCTGAGCAGGTGCGTTGTCTTTCCGGTAGCAGCGAAGTCGACGAGATACTCGCCGACCTTGTGCATCTGCGTGTTGGACACGAAGAACACCGGCTTCGGCGCGATGTGGAACTCGCCCTTGCCGACCGTCCGATGGCTCGGAGCGAAAGGCGCACGCGCGATGGACTTCTGTGTGTTGGACAGCATGAGCGCGTTGTGCACGACACCGACACCGCTTCCGATGTCGACAGGGCTGTTCCCCGGGTAGGCACCCCAGGGGCACCGAGCAAGGAGGTACACCGACGCGCTCCATGTATTGACCCCGATGCCGCCATATCGCAGGTCGGCGATCATGTCCGCGACCGCGCTGTGGGCCTTCTCCGTCTTGGGGTGCACGATAACGTTGGCTCCGAGCGACCCTTCGAGTACGTCGTTGGCGAACGCGGTGGCGTTGGCACAGTACGCCTCGATGGAAGGGCTCGGAAGTGTAACGACCGCAAGCGCAGGGGCGAAGTACTCACTGACGAAGGCCGCATCATCGGTAGCGGATGCGTCGAGCCCGGTGACGAGGATCCGTTTCGAGCGGTCGCCGAACACTTCGACCGTACCTGAGCCTGCGATCACGGCGGCGCAACGATCCTCAGCCCCGGGATAGTACGCATCACGTTCGGGAAGGTCCCTGAGCATCGAACGGATCTCCTCGAGGAAGGCATCGGTGAGATCCCACGCTTCGGGGAGGATGAGCACCTGGGCAGCAACGCAGTTGAACCCGCCGTTGTTCATCTTCTGGGTAACGACATGATCAGCGTGGAAGGCGAGATCGGCTCTCGACCAGCTGCCGGGGACAACGATGGTCGGCGATACACCACCCAGCTCAGCGGAGATGGGCTTGGTGTTGATCGGTGTGTCCGCTCTTCGGTTCGCTGCTCCTTCAGCGCCCGTACCGTACCGGATCGCGTCGTACGTGCGGGCACTTCCCGTGATGTGGATCGTGTCGACGTCGCTATGGGTTGTCAGATATGCCCCGACATCCCCACCCCCGTATGCGAAGCGGACGCAGCCCGAGGAAACGAATTCTTCGAACACCGACTCGAACACGTCGCCGAGGTAGTCGTTGACGGGATTCATCTTGACGATCACAACGCTTCGCTCGTTGTACAACTTGTAGATCGCATCGAGTGCGGGAATCGACGATACGTTCCCTGCGCCAAGGATGACACAGACAGACCCATGTTCTGGCGGCGTACGGTATGCCCGAGCGGTGAGGTGCCCCATGTCGTCACGTGTAACACCGGGTTCCATCCACACCTCAGCTGTAGAGCCCGAGAAGAGGATCCTGTCGCTTGGTGTTGCCGGCAACACCTCAACGACGACCTGCCCACGGTCATTGACCGAGAGCGGAAAGCCCGCGAGCACGTCACCACCGGACGCTATGCGCTCCAGTGTCTGTTCCAACGCGTTGATCGCATCGACCATCGCGTACGGGCCAGCCAGCCATTCCTCGCCGACAAGTGGCGAGTCGAGATCGAGCCCCTTCGCCTTCGCACCTGCTTCGACCCACCGGCGGGCATGGGCGGCTGTACGCGTGCGCAGTCCCTGCAGCATCCTGATCTGCTCGTCGATCGGCGTCGCGACCCATGCGTCCTTGCGTGCAACGAGCGTTGCAAGGGAGCCGTCGAGGTCTGCTGTGTCCATGGACTGAATCTAGCGGCGATCCACGATGCGCATCGTGGACCGCCATATCTTTCCCTAGGGGTTCGTACGCGGCTCGTCTGCGACCTGGAAGCCGAACGTGGGATTGTCGGTATCGAGCCCGCTGAACGTGACGGTCACGTCGAACACATCACCACTCGGCGAGGTGAACGCACATACGAACTCGTTCTGATCATCGACGATGATCGATCCGTCTCCACAGTCGACAGCATCGTCAGCGAGGTCCGTCCCCGAAGCGTTCTCGAGCTCGGCGACGATGACAGCCTCAACATCGTCGACCTTGTCGGCGATGATCACATTGGTCGTCTCGGCGTACGCACCATCCTCCTCGATGACCGCCTGGAATTCGACGGTTCGACCGTCTTCGGTCGCAGCGGTGCACAGGAATCGGCTGCCAACGTCATCCGATGCGGGCTTCGTGCATGTCGCGTTGAGGTCGCCGAGACCGATCTGGTTCGCGATGTCGCCTTCGATGAGGTCTTCGGTCTGATCCTCCACCGACGGAGTGCCAACACTGAACTCACCCGATGCCGAACACCCGGCAGCCACGAGCGCCACCACGACCAGCAGCATCTTCATCTTCATACGGTTCCCCTGTCTCACGTCTGGCGTTCTTCCCACGACGATACCGTTCGGGCGCGCTTTCCGCATTTCCCGATCACTTCGCTTCGTCGGGTCCGAGCATCTCTGCGGCATGGAGCACCTCATCGGATGATCCACCGACGGAGAGCCAAGCAAGCGGGCTCGTCGTGCTCAACGCCGGGTGGGGCCGCGCCAGCCAATCGGCGATGGCCTCGTCGTCAAAGTCCCTGCGCAATGCGGCTACGACCACTCCGAGCGATTGCCGAACGCCCCTGTGGTCGAACTGGAAGGCAAAGTAGACCTCCTCGAGCCATGTCCCGCCGATGCGGAGGAGATCCGGCCGGGCAACGACCTCGCTGGTGTGCATGGAGATCCGTTGCGCCACCTGCCGACGCGTGAGGAAATGCCCGAAGAGCACATGCCCGTGCCCGGCGCCGCTGCCCGGGCCGGTCACACCATCACCGCCCGGCTCCGTACGAGCTCCGCCACTGCCTCTGCTATCTCCGTGTGGGAACCGGCACCGACGTTCCACGTCACGTCGTACTCAGATGGGTCACCGATCTGCACACCGAAGATGTCTTTGACCATCCGTTCACGATGCGCGTCCCTCCGCTTGATCTCCGCGATCGCCTCGCGTTCAGAGATCCCATAGCGTTCCATCGCAGCAGCAACTCTGTAGGGTTCGGGCGCCACGAGACGCATGGACACACCTCCTTGGATATCCCGGGTCACCTGTGCGCCGCCACGTCCGATGATGATCGCCTTCCCCATGCTCGCTATCGCACGCACGACCACGAACACCCGCTGCATGACTGCACGTTGGTCTGGCTGGCCATCGACAAGATGGTGGTACACATCCCTGTGCCTGCCTGTGTACTCCTCCTCACGGAGCGCGTCGAGCGCGTCGGTGAACCTCGCGTCCTCAGCGACCATCGTGCAGATCGACTTGTCATATACGCGCCAGCCCGCAAACAGAGCTGCATCGGCATCTTCAGCGAAGCGATCGACGAGCGCGTCGGCAAGGCTGTGGGACCCCGTGCCGGACTGCCGGGAGATCGTGATGAAAGTCCGATAGGACGGCTCAGCCGGGTGCGCCCTCGCTGCCAACTCTGTGGCAAGGCGTGCCCGCAGGTACTTCTCGATGTGGTCGATCCGGTCCATCGTTCCCACCACCGGCTTTCCTAGGGTGAACATGCAAGTGTACCGACTGGCCCGCCGTGTCCGTCCAGCGACAGCGGCATCGGTACAATCGCGTTATGGATGTTTCAGGTTCTTCTGCATTGGTGACAGGCGGTGCCTCCGGGCTTGGCGAGGCAACGGCGAGGGCATTGGCGGACCATGGCGCGGATGTGACGATCGTCGACCTCGACGAACAGGCCGGAGAGCGGCTTGTCGATGAAACCGAGGGAGCGATCCGGTTCGTGGCTGCTGATGTCACCGATGTCGATGCCGTCGCTGATGCTGTTG
>CAYLIR010000119.1:0-6000 GCA_964383515.1 uncultured Acidimicrobiaceae bacterium | reverse complement strand
GCAGGTCCTGTTGGGGTATCGAACACGTTCTTGCACTTTCTCGGGGGGTGGATGGGACGGGCGATGGAACTCATGCCAGCGTTCGCTCCGACGGTCAACTCGTACAAGCGATTCCAGGAAGCTTCGTGGGCGCCGACGAAGATCGCATGGAGCTATGACAACCGCACGGCAGGGTTCCGAATCGTCGGATCTGACTCCAGCCTGCGCATCGAATGCCGTATCCCCGGTGCGGATGTGAATCCCTACGTCGCATACGCAGCAGCACTCGCAGCGGGAATCGATGGTCTCGAGCACGCAACGGAACCCCCAGAGATGTTCACGGGAGACGTGTACGCAGCCCAGGATCTTCCGGCAGTTCCCGGTACGCTCGCTCAAGCCATCCCAGCGTTCCACGAGAGTCCATTCGTCCGTGAAGCGTTCACCGATGAGGTGCAACAGCACTACGCGCGCTTCTACGAGGTCGAGGCCGCGAGCTATGACGCCGCCGTCACGGACTGGGAGCGTGCCCGCTATTTCGATCGCATCTGAGCGATCCTGTCGAAGAGAGGTGGATACATATGAGTCGTCTTGCAGGCAAGGTCGCCCTCGTAACGGGCGCGGGTGGCGGCATAGGCAGGGAGACGTCGGCGCTGTTCGCCGCGGAAGGTGCTTCGGTTGTTTGCGTCGACCTCAACGAGGAGACGGCACAAGAGACAGCCAGGATGGTCACCGACGCTGGTGGCACTGCGATCACCGTGGGCGCCGACGTCTCATCAAGCGCTGACTGCGAAGCGATGGTGCGCGCTGCTGAGGAGTCCTTTGGGGCGTTGCACGTCCTCTTCAACAACGCGGGGATCATGCACGGGGATGACGGTGACTCCCAAGGTACCTCGGAGCAGATCTGGGACCTGACGATGAACATCAACGCAAAGGGTGTTTTCCTCGGCTGCAAGCACGCCATACCCGCGATCAGGCGATCCGGTGGCGGCTCGATCATCAACACGGCATCGTTCGTGGCCAAACTCGGCGCCGCTACGCCGCAAGTCGCGTACACGGCGTCCAAAGGCGCGGTCCTCGCGCTCACGAGGGCACTGGCCGTGGTCCATGCACGCGAGGGGATCAGGGTCAACGCGTTGTGTCCAGGACCGCTGCACACCGAGCTGCTCATGAAGTTCCTCGACACTGAGGCGAAGCGGCAGCGGCGCCTGGTACACGTCCCGATGGGGAGGTTCGGCCTTGCCGAGGAGATGGCCAAGGCAGCGCTCTTCCTCGCATCCGACGACTCATCCTATGTCACGGGCACAGAGTTCATGGTCGACGGTGGGATCACCGCCGCATACGTGACACCGGAGTGATGCACATGGACAGAAGATTCGAAGGATTGTTGATCGACGGCGTGCGAGAGCGATCCGCATCCAGCGAAGTCGACCAGGTCGTCAACCCGGCAACGGGAGCGATCATCGCCGAAGTTGCTAGAGGAGGCCCGGACGACGTCGACAGGGCTGTGCAGGTTGCGAGGCAACGTTTTGTATCTTCGCCATGGAGCGCGATGCGGCCCGTACAGCGCGGCGAGATCCTCGCGAGGATCGCAGATGGCATCATGGAGAACCGTGATGCGTTCGCCCAGGCTGAGTCGCGCAACGCGGGTAAGCCGATCGCTGCGGCGCTCGGCGAGATCGACGCCGCGGCGCGCACCTTTCGTTTCTACGCGGGTGCGGTCGACAAGTTCCACGGGCAGACCATCCCCGGGAGCGCAGACGGCACGCTCATGACCTTCCGCGAACCGCTCGGAGTCGTCGGCCTCATCGTCCCATGGAACTTCCCGCTCCTGATCCTTGCCTGGAAGGCAGCTCCGGCCCTGGCGATGGGGAACACCGTCGTAGCGAAACCCGCAGGGGTGACACCGTTGACGGCATTGATGCTTGGCGACCTCGCCGTCGACGTCGGCCTTCCGCCGGGTGTGCTCAACGTTGTGCCCGGCCCAGGATCGTCGGTAGGTGCCGCTTTGGTGACGCACCCTGGTGTTCGCAAGATCTCGTTCACTGGGTCGACACAGGTCGGGGCGAGTGTCATGCGCGATGCCGCCGACGACATCAAGCGGGTATCCCTCGAGCTCGGCGGCAAGTCTGCAGGGATCGTGTTCGCAGACGCGGACATGGCCGAGGCAGTCGAATCCTCCATCTGGGCCGTGTACGACAACGCAGGCCAGGACTGCTGCGCACGCTCGAGGATCCTCGTGGAGAAGTCCCGATTCGACGACTTCGTGGCGGCGTTCGCTGCACGGACCGATGAGCTCATCGTCGGGGATCCATCTGCCGCCGGCACAGACATGGGCCCCCTGATCACGCCGTCTCACCGGGCTTCGGTGGAAGAGCACATGAGCCGGGCCGAATCCGAAGGCGCTGTCCGCATCACCGGAGGCGAGCACCTGGGCGGCTCGCTCGTGAAGGGGAACTTCTTGACACCTTCTGTGTACGTCAATGTGCAGCCATCGATGTCGATCATGCGTGAGGAGGTGTTCGGGCCTGTTGTCGCCATCATGCCGTTCGCTGACGAATCAGAAGCGATCTCGATCGCCAACGACTCCGACTACGGCCTCTCCGGTTCCATATGGACCAGGGACATCGGGAGAGCGTTGCGTGTTGCGAGAGCGTTCGAGACCGGCATGATCTCGATCAACACGTCGTCGAGTGTGCATATCGAGGCACCGTTCGGAGGGATGAAGAAGAGCGGTATCGGCAGGGAGCAGGGGATGGCTGCGCTCGAGCACTACTCCGAGTACAAGACCGTGTTCATAGCGAACAACTGACGTGCGCATCGGCCTCCTCCTCTGCGGCGATCTGCCAGACAGCTACAGCGCCATCGCCGGCGACTACGGAACACTCGTGGATGCGATGTTCGACGACGGCAACGTCTCGATCGAAGTATTCGCTGCTCACCGGGGGTCTCTGCCTAGCCATCCGAAGGCCTTCGATGGCTTCATCATCTCAGGCTCGGCGTCTTCGGTGTACGACGATGAGCAGTGGATCAGAGACCTCGAGGGTTGCACCCGCGAGTTGGTCGCCTCCGGCGTCGGCGTGTTCGGACTCTGCTTCGGCCACCAAGTACTCGCTCAGGCCCTCGGAGGCCGCGTCGAACGTGCCACTCAGGGATGGGGTGTGGGTGTCCATGCGATGAGCGTCGTCGAGGATAGGCCATGGATGCGCCCCCGTGCCGAGCGGCTGCAGCTTGTCATGGCTCACCAAGATCAGGTCATCGAACTCCCCGAAGGCGCGGTGCTCCTCGGGTCGAGCGACCACTGTCCGAACTTCCTCGTCGCGTTCACGGATACGGCCGTCGGGATCCAGGGCCACCCCGAATTCCCTGCAGTTCTGGCGCAGGCCATCTACGAGGACAAGCGAGACATCCTGGGGAGCCTCGCCACCGATGCGATCGCGTCACTGGCGATCGACACGGACACGCAACGTGTCGCGTCCTGGATAGCAGGCCTGTTCGCGTTGGCGGGGGGCTCGCAGTCCCAGTATCTGGCATAGCGCCGCAGCGAGAATCCCTGAACGTGGCACTTTGGGACTACAATCACCGCCATACCGGTGGGATCGCCTCCCGCCGACCGTATCTCCATGACCCTATACATGGTGATCGAACCAAGGAAGTGATATGAAACGACGACTATTGGCTCTTCTCGCAGTAATCGCCATGGTCGCGGCTGCTTGTTCGAGCAGCGGTGACAGCGGCACGGATACAACGGTTGCCGGTGGAGACACCTCGGCCACGACGGTCGCGGGCGATGCAACCCCGGCCACGACGGTCGCGGGCGATGCAACCCCGGCCACGACGGTTGCAGGCGGAGAGAGCTCCGGCGAAGCGACCGACATCGAGTTCTGGGTTGCATTCTCGGACGAAGCCCGCAAGGGGTTCGCTGAAGAGAAGGCGGCCGAGTTCAACGCGAACCACCCCGAGTACAACGTGAAGGTCACGTCGTTCCCCTCGTACAACGACGTGTTCGATGCGGCCATCCTTGCAGTTGACAGCGGAGAGCCACCAGCGCTCATCCACTTCTTCGAGGCAGCAACACGCCAGGCGCTCGACGCTGTCGGCGCTGACGGGAAGCCGGTCTTCAAGTCCGTCACCGAAGCGATCGGCGATCGGACCGAGATCCTCGGTGAGCCTGTCGTCCTCGACGATGTCGTTGACGCGGCTCGCAACTACTACACGGTTGACGGCTCCTTCTACTCGATGCCGTGGAACACGTCCACAACGGTCATGTTCAACAACATGGACATCCTGAACGAAGCTGGTATCACCGAGCCTCCGGCAACCTGGGCAGACGTCGATGCTGCATGCGAAGCGATCGCCGCTCTTGACGACGGGCCGAAGGCGTGCATCACCTGGCCGAACCACTCATGGTTCGTCGAGCAGAGCCTCGGGCAGCAGGGCGAACTCCTTGCCAACAATGACAATGGCCGCTCCGGCCGTGCGACCGAGGTGTTCCTCGAGTCCGATGGCATGAAGAACTACATCAACTGGTGGAAGGACCTCAACGACAAGGACTACTACCTCTACACCGGTCTCCAGCGTGACTGGGACGGCACGTCCAACGCCTATCTCGCGGGTGAAGTCGCGATGCTCGTCTACTCGAGCTCCGACACGACGTTCTTCGACGAGAACACGACCTTCACGAACAAGGCGAGCTTCATGCCTCGCAACGGTGATGTGGAGTATGACGGCAACCTCATCGGCGGCGCGACGATCTGGATGCTCGATGGCATGGATGCCACGACAGAAGACGGTGCGCTTGCGTTCATGAACTTCTTCTCGAACCCAGAGAACGCAGCTGCCTGGCACAAGTTGACCGGGTACATCCCGATCACGAAGTCCGCTGAAGCGCTTCTCGACTCCGAAGGTTGGTACGACGAGAGCCCGAACAGCAAGGTCGCTTCTGACCAGCTCGCCGCTGCGAAGAACACGCCGGCATCGCTTGGTGCCCTGCTCGGGAACTTCGTGGGTATCCGTGACATCATCACGGGCGCGGTCGAGAAGATCCTCGTTGATGACGCTGACGTCGATGCGACCCTTGCCGATGCCAATGCTGAAGCGAACAAATCGCTGACCGAATACGAGCAGCTCTACGGAGGCTGATCGTCTGATGTGGCAAGATCCTGGGGATAGGCGCCTATCCCCAGGATCTCGCTCCCGAGGTACCGCATAGATGCAAGCTGACCACCCATGTTGACCATCGGATTGATCGCAGCCGCGGTCATCGGCGTGGCCTATGTGTGGATGTACACGGACGGGCATGGACCAGCGCGCTACGCGATGGGCTCGGCTATCGCTGTCATCGGTGCAGCGATCCCCCCACTTGCGCTCGGGCAGTGTTCGTTCGCCGAAGGCGCGTCCGATGTCGACAAGCTGCTTGGCTTGACGCTCATGGCGGGCGGCGCATGGATCGCGCTCATGGTCGCACGGACGTTCTGGGACAGGGCAGACGGCAAAGAGAAGCCGTCAGCCGATTTCGCGGGGGAGATACGCACAGGCGGCTTCCGTCTGGGCACATGGGTGCCGTGGGTGCTCCTCTCGCCGACCCTGGGCATCCTGATCGTCTTCCTCTACTTCCCGGCATTTTCGACCTTCGCCCTTTCCACGAAGCTGACCCGCCTCGGCGCCCCCAAGACCGTTGACGTCTGTTTCACCAACTTCACCGAACTGCTCATCACCGATCCGTTCAAGCTCGTTGCGTATCCGCTCGTCTCCATCGCGCTCATCTACGCAGCGCGCTTCTGGAAGCAGCACACAGAGACGGACACCTGGAGCAGGAGAGGCGCAGATGTCGCATCCATCTTTGCGGTTGTCTCCGTTTTCGTTGCGCTGTACGCGATGTTCTCCCCAGGCGGCGGCGGTCAGGTCGCCTATCGCCCGGTCTACCTCACCACCATCATCATCTCACTGGGTATCGTCGCTTTCGGCATGATCGGCGGCCTCGCGGTCGCCTACCTGGCGTTCCGCCAGATACGCGGCGGCGGC
>CAYLIR010000118.1:0-6029 GCA_964383515.1 uncultured Acidimicrobiaceae bacterium | reverse complement strand
TGACGATGTCCGCTCCCAGATCCAGTGGTCTGCACAGGTACGGCGTTGCGAACGTGTTGTCCACGATGAGGGGAAGACCATGGCGGTGGGCGACAGCGGAAACGGCCTCGAAATCGAGAACGTCTGCTCTCGGATTGCCTACGGTCTCGGCGTATACGGCCTTTGTCCGATCGGTGATAGCAGCCTCGATCGATTCGGGGTCGTGGATGTCTACGAACGTGACGTCGATGCCCATGCGGCGCAGTGTGACGTCGAACTGGGTGTACGTTCCTCCATACAGGGTCCTAGACGCAACGATCGCGTCCCCGGCCTGGGCGATCGTGAGTACAGCGATGAGCTGAGCCGATTGTCCCGAGGCAGTGGCAAGCGCGCCGATACCGCCCTCGAGCGACGCGATCCGCTCCTCGAACGCCGCCGACGTCGGGTTGCCGATGCGGGTGTAGATGTTCCCGAACGTTTGCAGGGCGAAGAGATCTGCTGCATGCTGGGCATCGTCGAAGACGTACGACGTCGTCGCGTAGATGGGCATCGCTCGCGCCCCCGTCTCGGGATCGGGGCGCTGCCCTGCATGGATCGACCGGGTTGCGAATCCGAACTCGTGGGGTGTGTCTGTCATGGGCTGTTTCTCCTGTCGGAACGATGGTGCGTTGGGATGATGGTGCGACGGCCCCGGGGGTGAAAGCTGCTGTCCCCCCCCGGATCACGCCCTAGTCCAAAGAGACGGTGAGCGGGATCGCCGCGGCAAGCGTGTGCCCAACGGGGGACGCGGCCACAACCGCATCGTGGAGCGTGGCGATCGTGTCGGCGTCAGCGTCGCTGTCTATGTGGACTGTGGCGCGCAGCGTCTCGAATCCGGCGTGTCCAGGCTCGAGGCCGAGGAACGACTTCAGGTTGAGGTCTCCCTCGACATCGATGCGGAGATCGTCGATCGCTATCCCGGCTGCAGTGGCGTTCGCTGCATAGCCGATAGCGAGGCATGATCCGAGCGCTCCAAGGAGCTGTTCGACAGGGTTCGGTGCTGTTCCGGTGCCGCCGAGGCCCTCGGGCTCATCGGTGGCGATCGGAGCGAAGTCGCGGATCTTCGTGGTGGTTCGGAAGCCTCCGTCCCATGTGACGGAGGCTGACCATGTCGTGTCTGCCTTGGTCGGGTCCGCCGCTATCGCGTTGGCGAGTGTGCCAACAGCGGTGATGTCTACATCGTTGAGGGTGAGCGTCGTTGTCATGTCATGTCCTTCTTGGTGGGGCAGAGCAGGCCTGCCTGAATCGGTGTCGGAACGCCGGATGCCCTCTCGGGTGGTGGCTGTTCCTAGAAGTGCACGTTCGACGTACAGGGATGGGCCACCCGAGAGCTGGGCATGCACATGCACATCGCCATGACGAAGTCGCGTGAAACAGGAGGTGCGGAAAGAGCGGCTGTTCCCCTCATGGTGTTCCTCCCGTAGCGACGTGGCGGCAAGTAAAGCACATCGAGGGAGGCTATGTCAACGTCATGGGATCGGGGCGCCGTGTCCGGTATCGACGGTTCATCGGCGGTTGCTCTCCGTATAGGGGATCGTGAAACTGTCGATGACTCCATCGAGACCTACAGCACTCCCGACGAGCTCGTCGTGGGTGATCGTGATGTCCAGATAGCCGAGGGCGCTTGCGGCGACCGCGGTGAACGCATCCGAGCCTGTGGGCCTGAGCATCGATCCGTTGCCAGACACTATGTAGGTGATCCCGTTGATCGGGATACTGCGTTGGTAGTCGTGGTCGTGTCCTGCGAGGACGAGATCGACGCCGGACGCCTCCAAGAGCGGCACGAACGCCTCGCGGACACCCATGTCCGAACCGTGTACCCCGGCCGAGTATGCAGGGTGGTGCATGGCCACGATGGTCCAGCGGGCATCTACGTCTGCAAGTTGTGTCGTGAGCCATGCGAGCTGTTGCGCGTTGTCAGGCTGGGTTGAGTCGACGACGATGATGAGCACTTCGCCAACCTGTATGTGGTACCAGGGCCGCTCTATGCCGACAGACGCAAGGATCTCCCCCTGTTCGCCAGATGCAACATCGTGGTTCCCGAGCACGGGCATGAGCTGTGTGGATCCGTCGAGCGTGTCGGCATATGGCGCCAGAACGACGCTCTCGACGAGTGCTGCCTCACCTCGGGGATAGACCAGATCTCCGAGCAGGAGGAGTCCGTCGTAGTCGGCCGATTCGTCTCGGGAAGCGATCAGCCGAGCCACCGCGTCCTGATCGCCGCTGCCCGTGCCGGTGTCGCCGACGGCGGCGAGCCTGACGACCCAGGGCTGTTCGTCGGGCGCCGTCGGAACAGGTGGCGTTGTCATGTGGGGCACACGCGTCGCAGCGATGTCCTTCGTTGGTGGGGTGGCCGGCGCCACGATGGAAGGAGCTGGTGATCCCTGGGCCGAGCAAGCAGAGACCATCACCGCAACGAGGATCGTTGAGAGGGTGGACTTCATACGTTCAGCCTATGTCAGATGGCAGAGAACTCCACTGCAGCGAAGGCGCCGCCGACGATGCTGGCTTGGGGCAGTCGGCGTCGATCACTGTCCTGGCCATCGGGGGTCTCTCTTGTCGATGAACGCTCCGATGCCTTCCTGGGCATGCTCGTTGCCTGCGTTGTCTGCCATCACGGGTGTTGCAACGGCGTAGGCATCGTCCACGGTCAACCCTTCCTGGGCATAGAACGTGCACTTTCCGAGCGAGATCGTGTGCTGTGAGAACTGGAGGATCTTGTTCGCGAGTTCATGGACGGCGCGGTCGAGGTCGTCAGCTGGCACCGCCTGGTTGATGAGCCCCCAATCGACGGCTGTTCCGGCAGGCACCGGTTCGCCCGTGAGCAGCATCTGCATGGCGCGTTTGGGCCCAACCGAGCGGCTCACTGCGACGTTCGGTGTGTGACAGAACAATCCGATCTTGACTCCAGGTGTTGCGAACCATGCGGTATCGGAGGCCACAGCGAGGTCGCACGTCGCTACGAGCTGGCATCCCGCAGCGGTGGCGATGCCCTGCACCTTCGCGATCACCGGCTGGTCGAGTTCCCTGATGGAGCGCATCATCGTCTCACAGGTGGCGAAGAGCTCTGTGTAGTACTCGTCGTCGCGGCCCATCATCTCCTTGAGGTCGTGACCCGCGGAGAACACGGGACCCTCTGCGGCGAGGATGACGACACCTGCTTCGTCCGGTACATCGTTGAGTGCCGCGATGATCGATTGCATGAACGCCAGGCCAAGTGCATTGCGTTTCTCTGGTCGTGCGAGCGTGACGGTGGCGATCGGCCCAGCAACGTCGAGTGTGACGTGTTCGGTTGTCATGGTGGTGCTCCTGGCGGCTGTATCTCGTGGGTCTGGGCACCCTACCACCCGCATCTCTCCCCATCTTTGCGATACTGGGGGGATGGCACGTGGAACACCTGCAGTCCAGATCCTCGAAGATGCCGGTGTCGAGTACGCGCTGCGCGAGTACACGGCGGCGGCAGGAGGCGCGTCCTATGGTGAGGCAGCGGCAGACGCGCTCGGTGTCGATCGGGAACGCGTGTTCAAGACGCTCATCGCCTTCGTGGACGGTGCTCCCGTTGTAGCGGCTGTGCCGGTATCTGGGACGCTTTCGCTGAAGCGACTTGCGAAGGCGGTCGGCGGGAAGAGTGCCGTGATGGCAGATCCTGCAGATGCCGAGCGGCTTACGGGGTATGTCGTCGGTGGCATCAGCCCGTTCGGCCAACGGCGCCGACTCCCGGTGTACGTCGATAGCACGGTGGTGGACCACGGGACGATCCTCGTCTCTGCTGGACACCGGGGGCTCCAGCTGGAGGTGGCACCGAGCGATCTCATTGCCATCCTCGATGCCCACATAGCATCGATTGGAGCCTGACCCGTTCCGCGTGCAGGGGCGTGTTGTGAGCCTGGTTCAGGGAGAGACGAAGTCGATGAGACGTTCAACAGCGTTGACGAGCGGGGTTTCGATGTCGCGGTACGAAGCGACGGAACCGAGCACCTGATCCCAGAAGGCACCGGGTTCGAGGTCTCGTCCGAGTCTCTCGATCACGCCCTCTTTCCACGGGGTTCCTCTGGGGACAGTCGGCCAGGAAACGATGCCGACCGCGGCTGGCTTGATGGCCTGCCACACGTCGACATACGGATGGCCAGCGATGAGCACATGTTCGCGGCTGATGGTGGCGGCGATCCGTGTCTCCTTCGACCCTGCAACGAGGTGGTCGAGGAGCACCCCGAGCCTTCGATCGCGGCTGGGAGCGAACGCCGATACAGCTGTTGCGAGATCGTCGGCGCCGTGGAGCGGTTCAACGACGATGGCTTCGTGTCGCAGATCGTCGCCCCAGATCTTCTCGATGAGCTCGGCATCGTGGATGCCCTCGACCCAGATCCGGCTTGCCTTCGCCACTTTCGCGCGTGTGTTGTCGGTTTCGATGGAACCCGATGGGGTGAAACGGATAGCCGAAGGTCGGGGAGTGGTCGGCTCGCGCAGCGCAACGCGCACACCCTTGTGCAGGAACGAACCATCGTGTGCTGCAAAGGACTCCCTTCGACCGTGCTCATCGACGAGCAGGACGGTGCCTGCCTGGGTGAACGCCGCGACGGCGCCATGGAACTGGGATCCCCCGTGTGTCAGATGCATCCCGTGTTCGACCTCGAGGATCGGGTATGTGGTCTCTCGGAATCCTTCGAGTACGTCGTTCGATGCCCAACGGTCATGTCCTGCCATGTGTCGAGAGCGTAGCAACGTCGCGAACCCGGTTCGCGCCGCGCCGTACCCCTCCAGGAGCGAAAGAGGTGCCTCTTCGGGGGCACCTCTTTGGGCGTGTGAGCAGTTTTGCGTCGTGCTCAGGACCAGGTTCTACAGCCGTCCGAACAGTGGGCGACGCGAGGTACGGTGAAACGTTTCATGTCTCTCACTCCTTTCGTGTGTTCTTCCTGTGGCGTGTGGCACGGCCATGCTGCACAGCATGGAAGCTTCCCGACATCCCTGTCGAGTGTTTGGGCCGCCAGGAATGCTTGGGCCGCTAGCTTGAGCGCCTCCGCCATGGTGAGATATGGGTGGAACATAGCAGCGATCTCAGTAACTGTTGCGCCGCAGGCGAGCGCGACAGCTGCTGCCTGGACAAGGTCACCTGCACCTTCGGCAAGCACACGGGCACCGAGGAGTTCGCCGGTGACCGTGTTGGCGGCGAGCTTCACCGCACCCGTCGTGTCCCGATGCACGAGGGCACGCGGCACGGATGCAAGTGAGAGCAACGAGGTCATCGCCTCATGGCCTGTAGCTCACGCTGCCTGTTCAGCCAAGCCGACGCTCTTGATCGACGGAGTCGTGCAGGCGACGCGGGGCATCGCTGAGGCCTCAGAAGATGCGAGCGATGAGTTCGTCGTCGTCGAGCGGTACGGGTTCGAGTTCTCCCATGGCGGGCCGCCCCACGGTTCCTCCAACGGCACATGTCTCATCGTGCGGCGCGAGCTGCACAGATATCGCAGTTTGCAAGAGCTATGCATCGAGCGTGTCTGTCCGAATGTATCGCGTCACCCCATAGTTCAACGATCATTGATATAACAAATCGTGCGATGGTATGCTTTCGATATGAACAGTTCAACGGCAATCGAATCAATGACCTTTGCAGAAAGGGCAGATGTTCTCAAGGCGATCGCCGATCCAAGCCGTCTGGAGATCCTCGAGATCCTCTCACCGGAGATCCGCTGCAACTGTCACTTGCAGGAGTGTCTCGACCTTGCACCGAACCTCCTGTCCTACCACCTCAGGGTGCTGCGCGAAGCAGGGCTGATATCGGGAACGAAGCGCGGTCGGTGGGTTGACTACGAACTGACCCCTGATGCCCACGCCCGTATCGCAGCTGCCCTTCCGGGAGCTGGCCGTTGAGCACGTATGCACCAGATGCAGGCACGAGGGCCAGCCCTGTTCGCATGTGGGGGTTGCTCCTGGCTGCAGCAGTCGCTTGGGTCGCCGGGTACCTCGTCAACGGGACGTTCTGGGATCATGTGGTCTACGACCTCGTCGGCCTC